>CAZDYO010000427.1:0-2943 GCA_964509555.1 uncultured Acidimicrobiales bacterium | reverse complement strand
GTTGAGAGTGGAGTACTCGACATCGACCACCACGTCGCCAACGGGAAGGTCGGAGTCGTCGAGTTCTGTGAACGAGAGGTGTTGTCCTTCGTCGTCCTTGGTCACGAGCAGCGCGTTGAACATGTGCGCGAACGTAGCTGAATGGGCCATGATGCCGGGAACCAGACCACCAGGAGAGCCAGTGAAGTTCGGAATTGCATTCGCCAACACCATGTCGTTCGTGAGCGGGGAGGGCGCGGCGCAGCTTGGGCGGGCGGCAGAGGCTGCCGGTTTCGAATCGGTCTGGACGGTCGAACACGTTGTGTACCCCGAGGGTTACGAGTCGACCTACCCCTACGCCCCCAACGGCAAGATGCCGGGATCGGGTGACAATCCGATTCCCGACCCTCTCATCTGGTTGGCGTGCGTGGCCGCCAACACCACCACCCTGCGGCTGGCCACCGGCATTTCCCTGCTCCCGGAACGCAGTCCGCTGCTGTTCGCCAAGGAGGTCGCAACCCTCGACATGATGTCGGGGGGTCGTGTCGAACTCGGCATAGGCATCGGCTGGCTCAAGGAGGAGTTCGAGGCGCTGGGTGTGCCCTGGCCCCGCCGCGGCCCCCGCACCGAGGAATACATGGAGGTCATGCGGGCGCTCTGGGCGAGTGACGACGTGAGTTTCCACGGGGAGTTCATCAACATCGACCACATCAGCTCCAATCCGAAGCCGGCGGCCGGAAGAGTTCCGATCCACATCGGTGGCCACAGCGAGGCGGCCGCGAAACGCGCCGGTCGCGTCGGTGACGGCTTCTGGCCCGCCGGTGGTGACCTACGGGAGTTGATCACCCTCGCCCGTCAGACCGCCGAGGATGCCGGCCGCGACCCCGAGTCGATCGAGATAACCGGGCAACACCCCGGGGTGTTCGGGGATGACCCGGCTGCGGCGGTCGAGGAACTTGAATCGTGGGGCGTGAGCCGCACCATCGTCCCGGCCTACATGTTCCTGCGCAACACCGCTGACTCGCTGGCCGAATTCGGGGACAAGGTCATCGCTCCCGGCGCCTGAACGGGATCGAATGGTCCCAGTCGGCCAGGAGGCTGCGAATCGCGGTTATCAGTATGAGGGGAACGTCCAGCATCGGGTGGTGTCCGGCGGTGGGCAATTCGATAACCGGGGCCACCCGGCCGAGTTTGTCGTACATGTATTCACCAATGTCGGGTGTGACCAGGCCGTTCTCGCAGCGGAGCAGACCCATACGACATCTCACCTGCCCCAGCAGCGCCGCGGCCTCGTGGCGCTTGGGCACGAATATGCCGGCATCAAACTTCCAATGCCAGCGATTGTCGGCCGGGTCGAGTCGCAACGAATGTCGAGCGATGTTGTCTCGAACCCATGGCAGATAGACCGCTTGCTCGGGCACGGTGCGGAACCGGGCCCACGCCTCTGATGGGTCCTCATAGGTTTTCGGCCGCTTGAACTGGTCGGTGGAGCGGGCCTGCACAACCTCGGCGTCCTCCACCATGATCGGTGAGTCGATGATGATCGCCCCGGCGAGCATTTCGGAGTGTCGGGCCGCGGTGGCCACGGTGACGAACCCGCCCATCGAGTGGCCGACCATGATCGGTGGGCCGTCGAAGCCGGCGCCTTCGATGACGGCGGCGACCTCGTCACACCATCCATCGAGGGTGTAGGTGGTGCGCCAGTCACTGTCGCCGTGGCCTGAGAGGTCGATGGCCGCAACCCGGTGCTCGGCGGCGAACATCGGCGCGATGTGGCTCCACCAGTGGGCGTGGGCCGCGCCGCCATGAACGAAGATCAGCCCCGGCTTTCCCACATCACCCCACGAGAGCCAGTTGATGGACGCATCATCGACCGTCACCTGATGGGACCGCGGGCGGTTGGCGAGCGCGTTGGTGAACCATGCCGGTGCCGAAGTCATCGTCGTTGCCCTTCGTTCGTGAGGTGGCTTGCATCGACAACCTCGAAGTCGACGCGGCGGTCGAGTGCTTCGGCCAACAGGGCGCGCCTGTCCCGTGCGGTGAACAGTTCCAATTCCATGTCGGCGCCGGGGTCGGCGAACAGGCCGATGGTGAGCGCGTCACGGTCGTGGGTGGCGCTCAGGCCCGAGAACACCCGTCGGTAGGTGCGGTCGAGGCCGATGGCCACCCTCAGCATTCCGGCCAGAACCCTCACCCGATGACGGTCGGCTGGGGCGAGAGCAGCGAAAGGCGGGTGCTTCTCGCGCGGGTGGCTCTTTCGGTGATATCGGGCCACCTGGGCTGCCAACTCGATCTCATGGTCGGTGAATCCCAGCAGGTGCTCGGAATTGCGGATCAGGTAGTAGGAGTGCTTGTGGTGGCTGGCGTGGGCCACGAATCGGCCGATGTTGTGGAGCAGTCCGGCCGCTTCGAGCACATCAAGGTCGGAATCGGCCAGGCCGTGCAACCCACTGGTCTGGGCAAAGAGTTGCAAAGCGAGGTTGGTGGCGTGCTCGGCATGGACAATGTCCTCTTCGTAACGAGCGGCCACCGCCAGCACGCTGGCCCGGCGAATGTTGCCGAGATGATGGAGAGCGTCGTGGGTATCGCGGCGGCGTGCCAGCCTGTCGAGCACCACGCCCTCGCGAAGCGCATGGGACGACACTCTCATCTCGTCGATGTCCAGCGACCGAAAAATCTGGCGCAGCAACACGGCGCCGGCCACGATCACGTCGGCGCGATGATCGTCGAGGCCGGGGAGCCCCCGCCGGGATTCAGGGGTGTGGCGAGAGACGATGTCGGCAACCACCGAATCGAGGGCATCGCCGGTGAGACACAGGTTGTCGATTGACTTGACCTCGGTGCCGTCGCGGGCGGTGGCCATTCGGGCCAGGCTCTCGATGGTGCCCGAACACCCGACCGACATCGAGTGGCCCAGAGCGGCGATCTCCTTGGCCACCGGCGCCAAGAAGGCCCGGACGTGGC
>CAZDYO010000426.1:0-2944 GCA_964509555.1 uncultured Acidimicrobiales bacterium | reverse complement strand
GGCGACGCCGATTCTGGAAGCCAGCAATCGAAGAAGCCGGCCTCGCGCCGCTAAGGCCTCACGACCTGCGCCACACCGCGGTCGCGTTGTGGATCGCGACCGGCGCGAACACCCTCGAGATTGCCCGAAGAGCCGGTCACACATCAACCAGCTTCACCCTCGACCGCTACGGCCACCTTTTCCCCGAAGCCGACTCCGAACTCGTGGAACGACTCGAAACGATCTACCAACCCCCAACACCGCCACCCCGAGCCGCGATCACATCCCTGCACCCCAGATCCGTCCCTCGCTGACGCACCCCCAGAGGAGCGCCGGACGAGGGCTGCAGGATTCTTCTACAATGAAGCCATGACGGTCACACTCGAACTTTCCGACGACGCCTTGGCCCGGCTAGAGGCCGAAGCGGCGCGTCGAGGAGTGAGTATCGACACGCTGATCAACGAGCTGGCAGCCAAGCTTCCCCAGCGAACACGTCCCACTCGGCGCCGCAAGCTCGGCATCGTGGGACTAGGGGCATCGACGTCAGGTCGACCGGCCTCCGAAGCCGACGAGATGCTCGCTGAAGGGTTTGGACAGAGTTAGACGTGCTGATCGTTGACACAGGCGTACTGCTGGCAGCCGCTGACCGTAACGACCCCGATCACGACGCCTGTGCACGACTGCTGGAGAGCCACAACGGCGAGCTCGTGACGACACCTCTGGTTGTCGCCGAGACCGGATACCTGATCGCCCGGCAACTCGGAGCCAACGCCGAAGCCCGGTTCTTTCGCCTCGTCGCCGCGGGCGAGATCTCGATGGAGATTCTCTCTGGCGATGACCTCGACCGGATCGCTGACCTCGTCGAGACCTATACCGATCTGCCGCTCGGAGGCACCGACGCAAGCGTGGTCGCAGTAGCCGAGCGTCACCGCGAGACAACTCTCGCGACGCTCGATCGTCGCCACTTCTCAGTAGTGCGACCAGCACACACCGACGGCTTTGAACTGCTTCCTTGACCGAAATGTCGGGCGTTTGTCGACGTCCACACGACCCTATCCCGCGGCCGAACTTGGCCAAACGACGCCAGGCGCTGGGCCGCAGTCGTTGAACGTGGCTGGCATCCGCCCACCAAAGAAATCGGTCAAGGATCTTTGCGCGTCAAGCGACCGTTGAGACATGGGTTTCTCAACACACACGCCGATCACTCCCCATTCCCCACTGGGAAGGAGCCCGTAGATCTCCGTGGTGCCGGGTTCGGCCTCCGAGATTTTCGCCAGACGACTGTTGGCTTCCAGTACATCGCCAAGCGTCATATCATCACGGCGATTGCCGAATCCGTCCTCGATGATGACCCGCTCGTTGAGTCTCGGGCCGGCGGCTGACGACCTCTCGACTCCAGATCCATACTGACCCTGAGCAACGGAAACGTCCGAATTCAACAGACCGAGACCATCGACCAAGCCAGTCTCTCGTGACGGGGTGGCCTGGAGTGCGGGCGGACCGCTGTTCTCTCCAGGATTCAGCTGCACGGACACGACGGTGCCAGTCACCAGCCCAGCCATTACAACCATGATGGCGATCGCGAGCCGCTGAAGACGACTTCGCCGCTTTGGTTCTTCTGCGATACAGGTGTGACGTATATCCGAGATCATGGCGCCACCACCTAGATCGTGTCCGCAAAAAGGATGTGACTGTTATACAGAAGCTCGACTTCTGTCTCACCCAAGTAGACCGCGCCCGAGTGAGCTGATAGCTGGTCGTAACTCCCTTCGCCACATGGCAGCGCCGTCGTACTGCCGAAGTGATCAACCAATACGGCCGACGCCGGGTTCGGACCCGAGTTTGTTACCCATCCGCTTGAGTTACCAAAACAGAGTGTGTTAGGCCCGCCGCCAGGCGGAATTCTCCATGAGAGATACTGGACTTGGACAATGCCAGGGTTTGCTGCTGAGCTGCATTGATTCTTCTTTCCCCCGATCGTCTGTGCGATGAAATCCGCGCCGTTGTTGTGCTCATGGGAGAGAAGTATTGAGTCTTGGAGGCAGTAGTACACCGGGCCATTGAACTCATCGCTTTGGACCTTTGTATTAGACGGTGATCCGAGTGCCAGCCCGGCCGAGCCGAGGAGGAATCCGACCGCAAACAGCGCAACAAGACTCACTTTCAATATCATCCGCTCATCCTCTCCCGCATGACCGCCACCAGAACAACATCGGCGGTTCCGTAGCCAAACGATGAATGCCGAGTACCTGCATGTCAAGCAAACCCGGTCCGACTGTGTCGCATGTGACGGTCGGAGCCTGAGCGTGATTGTGGGGTGAGGGCTGATTGAGAATCCCTAAAGAAGGCACGAACCCCGCTGGGATCGGTGCCTACTGCTCCGCCGATCCAGGAGGCCTCCATGGCTCCAGAGACCATGCGGGTACGGCTGCACCCGCGTCTCACTCGCGTGCTTTGCGTGGTCATCGACACCTCAAGCTGTCTCGATGTCGAGATGCTCTCCACTCGGTCCGGTCGCGTTGCCAGCGCTGCGGGTCTAGGCCGCGCGTCGAGGAGTAAGCATCGACATGCTGATCAACGAGCTGGCAGCCGAGCTCCCCCAGCGATCACGTCCCGCTCGGCGCCGCAAGCTCGGCATCGTAGGACTACGGGCGTCGACATCGGATCGACGGGCCTCCGAAGCCGACGAAATGCTCGCTGAAGGCTTTGAACTGCTTCCTTGAACGAAATGTCGGGCGATTGTCGACGTCCACACGACCCCAGAGACAGCCACGCTAAGTGAGGATTCCGCGGTGGGTCTGCCCCACCACGTGTCGAGCAGTGTCAAGCTCTGCGAAGAATCTCGCGGGGTTTTCGCGGGGTTGAACGAATCCCACAAAATCTGAGAAAACCAGAAATACCCTCTGACCTGCGGTTTTAGGGGTGGGCGATGGGGGATTCGAACCCTCGACCTCTGCCGTGTGAA
>CAZDYO010000425.1:0-2945 GCA_964509555.1 uncultured Acidimicrobiales bacterium | reverse complement strand
GGGGGGGGGGGTTTGCCGACGGGACAAGCGCGGGGGCGGGGGGCCGCGTGGGGGATTCGTTCTGCGTCTACACGGTTTTCCACCGAGGCAAGCTCGGCAAGCCGATCATCGCCATCGCCAACTCGTTCACCCAGTTCGTGCCGGGCCACGTCCATCTAAAGGACCTCGGCCAGATGGTGGCCCGCGAGATCGAGGCGGTGGGCGGCGTGGCCAAGGAGTTCAACACCATCGCAGTCGACGATGGCATCGCCATGGGCCATGCGGGGATGCTCTACAGCCTGCCGTCGCGTGATCTCATCGCCGATTCCGTGGAATACATGGTCAACGCCCACCGCGCCGACGCCCTGGTGTGCATCTCCAACTGCGACAAGATCACGCCCGGGATGATGATGGCCGCACTGCGCCTCAACATACCCACGGTGTTCGTGTCGGGTGGGCCGATGGAAGCCGGCAAGACCAAGCTCGCGGGCGTGAGCGTGAAGCTCGATCTCATCGACCCGATGATCAAGGCCGGAGACTCATCGGTGTCCGACGAGGACCTGCTCGAGATGGAGCGTTCGGCCTGCCCCACCTGCGGATCGTGCTCCGGCATGTTCACCGCCAACTCCATGAATTGTCTCACCGAGGCCCTGGGCCTGTCGCTTCCCGGCAACGGCACCGTGGTGGC
Organism: uncultured Acidimicrobiales bacterium; assembly: GCA_964509555.1. Lineage (GTDB taxonomy): Bacteria > Actinomycetota > Acidimicrobiia > Acidimicrobiales > Aldehydirespiratoraceae > SZUA-87. Next base: position 2,278 of record CAZDYO010000425.1, on the reverse strand, counting down.
CACCCACTCCGACCGCCGCGAACTGTTCCTCGAGGCCGGCCGCCGCGTGGTCGACATCGCCAAGCGCTTCTACGAAAAGGACGACCAGTCGGTGCTGCCCCGCTCGATCTGCACCAAGGGTGCGTTCGAGAACGCCATGACCCTCGACATCGCCATGGGCGGTTCCACCAACACCGTCCTCCACATTCTGGCGGCGGCCCAGGAAGCCGAGGTCGACTTCACCATGGCCGACATCGACCGGCTGAGCCGCATCACCCCCAACATTTGCAAGGTGGCACCGTCCACCCCGATCTACCACGTCGAGGACGTCCACCGGGCCGGCGGGATCATGGCCATCCTCGGCGAACTCGACCGCGGTGGCCTCATCCACACCGACCTGCCCACCATCCACTCGCCAACCATGGCGGCGGCGCTCGACCACTACGACATCATGCGCCCGACCTGCCCCAATGACGTCCGAGACTTCTACCGGGCCGGGCCGGCGGGCATTCCAACCCAGGTGGCCTTCAGCCAGAGCGAACGCTGGGACACCCTCGACGACGACCGGGCCGGCGGATGCGTCCGCAGCGTCGCCACCCCCTACAACAGCGAGGGCGGGCTGGCCATCCTGTTCGGCAACATCGCCGAGCGGGGATGCATCGTCAAGACGGCCGGAGTCGACGAGTCGATCTTCCGTTTCAGCGGACCGGCCCGGGTGTTCGAGAGCCAGGAGTTGGCCTGCGAAGGAATCCTCGACGAGACCGACATCAAGCCCGGTGATGTGGTCGTGATTCGCTACGAGGGTCCCAAGGGCGGCCCCGGCATGCAGGAGATGCTGTACCCCACCAGCTACATCAAGTCACGCAACCTCGGCAAGGAATGCGCGCTCATCACCGACGGCCGTTTCTCGGGTGGCACCTCCGGCCTCTCGATCGGACACATCTCCCCCGAGGCTGCCGAAGGCGGCGCCATCGGCCTGATCGAGGACGGCGACATCATCGAGTTCGACATCCCCAACCGCACCATCCACCTGGCCATCAGCGACGATGAACTGGCCAGCCGGAGGGCTGCCATGGATTCCAGGGGCGCCGACGCTTGGAAGCCCGTGGGGCGTGATCGAACCGTCTCCCCGGCATTGCAGGCCTACGCCGCCATGACCACCTCCGCCGACCGTGGAGCGGTGCGAGACATCACACAGATCCAACGATGACCGACAACCCGGCTGAGCCGCGACCCTCCACGGGCTCCGATCGTGGCCCCGAAGTGGTGAAGCGAAAGCTCATCGACGCCGCCAAGGACCTCATGACCATGAAGTCGCCCCGCCAGGTGTCGGGCCGGGAGCTGGCCCGCCATGCCGGGGTCAACTACGGACTCATCCACCACTACTTCGGTTCGAAGGACGCGGTCTTCGCCGAGGCCTTCGTCGAAGCCACCGAGGTCATCGGTCAACGCTGGGACACGGGCGGAATGGTGCCGGTCAACACCACCGACGAGGCCCGCAGCTACCGCACCTTCGCCAAGATCGAGGTCGACCAGGACCACTCACCGATCACCGACCTGCTGCATCGAATCGTCAAGGGGCAGGCCTCGTTGAGGGGCTGCGACACCACCAACTCCGACATGTTGGGAGACGTGGCGGTGGCGGCGGCATTGCAGTTCGGCTGGGGCGCTTTCGAGGAGGAGATCGTCACCGCGCTGGCCGATTTCGGTATCGACCGTGAACAGCTGCGTTCTCTGGTGGCCGAACGTTCGGTGCGTTTGCGCGGAGACGACTGGGTCGACCCGCCGACGTGACCGATCTTGTTTCCGAACTTCGGGCACTCACGGACGACGCCGGGTTCGTCGACCCGGCCGAGATGCCCGACGCGTTGGTCGGCTATCGCGGCGTTCACCGCGGCGACGCGATCGCCATTGTCAGACCCGCGTCCACCGAGGAGACCGCTGGCGTTGTTCACTTGTGTGCGACCCACGGTGCCGCGATCGTGCCCCAGGGGGGCAACACCGGATTGTCCGGTGGGTCGGTGCCGACCGCCGATCCGGCCGGCCCACCCACCGTGTTGCTCTCGACCAGCCGGCTCCGCCTGATCGAACCCGTATCCCCCGGCGCCACCAGCGTCACAGTTGGGGCCGGGGTAACCATCGAGGCCGTGCAGACCGCTGCGGCCGAGGCCGGAATGAGTTTCGCCCCCGACTGGGGAGCGAGAGGCACCGCCACGGTCGGCGGGGCCATCTCCACAAACGCCGGTGGAATCAATGTTCTGGCCGACGGCACATTCCGCAATCATGTCCTCGGCCTCGA
>CAZDYO010000424.1:0-2946 GCA_964509555.1 uncultured Acidimicrobiales bacterium | reverse complement strand
CCCACTCGGGGTGTTGGTCGGCGAGGGCCTGAGCCCTGCGAACCGCGCCGTTGGAACCTTCGGCCCCCGGGGAGTCGATGATTTCTGCGCCGAATACCTCGAGCATCTGACGCCGTTCGGGAGAAACGTTGGTCGGCAACACGATCTTGATCGGGTAGCCCTTCATCTGGGCGATCATCGCCAGGGCGATACCCGTGTTGCCTGACGACGGCTCGATGATGGTCTTCCCGGGCCGCAATGTGCCGTCGGATTCCGCATCGGCAATCATCGCTTTGGCGATGCGGTCCTTGACTGATCCGGCCGGGTTCTGGCTCTCGATCTTGGCGATGATGCGCACGTCGGGATTCGGACTGAGTTCGCTCACGTCGACCATTGGGGTGTTGCCCACCAGGTCGAGTGCTGATTTGAGAATGGTCATCGGCGGGATCAACCCTTCAACGGTGCGACTAATTCCGACTTTCCTGATCGGAATTATAGCCATTGCCGTCAGATGATCGCCACCCGCTCCTCGCTGACCTCACCGTCAAGTATCCGATACGACCTCAGCGAGGGGTCCGGATGCTTGAGCGACACGATCACGAATCGCCACGCACCGAACGGATCGAAACGGGCCGCGTCGGCAATGTCGGTCGGCGACGGGTAGTTGGTCGTGTGGGTGTGGGAGTGCATCACACCAATGATCGACAAGCCAGACTCGTCGGAGTCGCGTTCGACCGCCATCATCTCCTGACCGTCGAGTTCATAGATTCGGCTCGACTTTGCGGCATTACGCATCGGGTAGAAGCGTTCCGCACGGTCGCCACCGAACCTTCCCGCAAACAGCCCGCAGGCTTCATCGGGCAGCCCGAGCACGGCGTGGCCGATCATCTCTGCATGCAAGGCCCCCGGCAATTCCAACACGGCAACAACATACCCACCGGCTCGCCCTGTGAAATGTCGGGCCGGGTGGACCACACAGTCGGTACCGTGGTCGGTCATGGCCAAATCGCAGAAGCGGCGCGATGTGCCCGAGGGCGCTGTCACGGTCGCCACCAATCGCGTCGCTCTTCGCGACTACGAAATTCTCGACACGCTCGAGGTTGGGATAGTGCTGCGCGGCAGCGAAGTCAAGGCGCTGCGCGAGGCCAAGGTGCAGCTCAACGAGACCTACGCCATCTTCTACCAGCATGAGTTCTGGCTGGTCGGTCTTCGCATCGCGGCCTACTCCCATTCGGGCACCGCCTTCGCCCACGACCCTGATCGCCGCCGTAAGCTTCTCGCTCACCGGATCGAGATCGAACGATGGTCCTCCAGAGCCGATCGGGAGCATGTGACCTTCGTGCCGTTGGCTCTCTACTTCGTGGGTGGCCGGGCCAAAGTAAAGCTCGCCATGGCACGCGGTAAGAGCAAAGCCGATCGCCGCCAGGACATTGCGAAACGTGATTCGCAGCGCGAGACCCAGCGCGCCGTGGCCCGCTCACGCCGGAGTCGGTAGCCGCCGTCCTCCGCCGAATGCGACGGACCTGTGATGGAGATTGAAGGGGTTTGTTAGGGCTGCTCACCGAGTGGGGTCGCCGACCCGATGGGTGAATATGTTGCCCTCATCGCAACCATCCCAAACCGGAGAAATCGATGACCCGACCCACGATCGTTCTGCTCGTCACGGTTCTCGTGGCGGCGTCATGCGCCAGCGGCAGCCAGACATCTGACTCCGCCACGACGGCACTTGCACCGCCAGACACCACGGCGACCACCACTACCAGCCCACTGGAAGCCACGGTGATCACCACCACCGCCCCGGCAGAGACCACCGCTGAGCCCACCACCGCTCCGGCGGCAGCGGCCACAACCGAGGCACCTTCGTCGGCATCGGCGGGCGGTTGGGTAGAGCACCAGACCGGATCGGACTGCAAGTGTGCATCCGGGACCGATTACAACTTCTGGACCCGCGACGCCAGCCAGACCAAGGTCGTGTTTTACCTCGAAGGCGGAGGCGCGTGCTTCTCTGCCGACACCTGCTCCTTCACCGACGGCACCTACTCCGTCTACGCCGGCCACAAAGGAAGCCCAGCCGACGCTGGTGGCATGTTCAGTCTCTCCAGAAAAGCGAATCCGTTCGCCGACTGGTCGTTCATCTACATGCCGTATTGCACCGGCGACGTCCACATCGGCAACTCGGTCCACGAATACGCGCCCGGTCTCGTCGTCAACCACAACGGTTCCCGCAATGTGCAACACGGCCTTGACTATCTCTCCGACCACTACCCGGACGCCACGGAGGTCTTCGTCATGGGTTCCAGCGCCGGCGGGGTGGCCGCCCCACTCTACGGCGGCTTGATTTCCGACATATTGCCCAATGCCAACATCTCGGTGCTGGCCGATGGGGCGGGCTCATACCCCGACATTCCCGATCTCAACGCCCAACTCGCCGACCTGTGGGGCTCCATGAGCGTAGTTCCCGACTGGAGCGTCAACGCCGGAATGACAGCTCAGGACTGGAGCCTGCCGGGCCTCTACGTGCAGTCGGGGCTCCACGATCCGAGCATTCGCATGGCCAGGTTCGACTATGCCCGTGATCGAGTCCAGGCCGGCTTCACCGATGCTGCCGGCGTCGGCTCCAACGATCGCATGGCTCGCCTCGACCAGAATGAGATCAACATCGAGGCCGCTGGGGTGAATCTCAGTGTCTATGTTGCGCCCGGCGACAAACACACGATCCTGAAGTCGAACAAGATCTTCCAGATGTCCGTGGAGGGTGTGCCATTCCTCGACTGGTTGACCTCCTATGTGAACGGCGAGGTCGTGCCCGATGTCCACTGCCAAGTCTGTGGACCCTGAGCCCGACCGCCCGGTGTCACGGCGGTCCGGTACCATGCACATACCCCGGACGGAGCGCAAGCACCGTCCGACGGCCGTTACTTGACAAGCGACGGCACACGGGGCTGATCGGTTTCGACGTTGGGACCA
>CAZDYO010000423.1:0-2957 GCA_964509555.1 uncultured Acidimicrobiales bacterium | reverse complement strand
TCCGCGAGGATCTGCTCGAACATCAGGACGTGTCCGACCTCCTCACTCTGCCCATCAACGATCTGGCCGATCGCTGGCGCACCGCCTGAACGGGTTGCGGGCGGTAGGGTCCGGGAGTGCTGGGAATCGGGACCGACCTCGTCGACATCGATCGTTTCCGTGAGGTTCTGAGTCGCACGCCCACGGTTGCCGATCGGGTGTTCCTGCCGGCTGAACGTGCCTATGCCGCGGAGGCCCTCGATCCCACGGCTCGGCTGGCAGCTCGTTTCGCCGCGAAGGAAGCCACGCTCAAGTCGTTCGGGGTGGGTCTGGGGGCAATGCGAATGTCGGAAATCGAGGTGGTGAAGCATGCCGATGGTCGTCCCGAGATATTGCTTCACGGCCGGGCCGCAGAACTTGCTGCCAAAAGAGGGGTGGTCAGAATGTTGTGCACCCTCAGTCACACCGACTCGCTCGCCCAAGCGGTCGTGGTGGCGCTGGGTTCATGAGGCCGGTCGTCACCCCCACCCACATGCACGCGGTCGACGCCGCTGCTCCGGAGCCCGTGGAGGTGTTGATCAATCGGGCCGGTGGAGCGCTGGCCCGGGCAGCGGTGGCAATGATGGGCGGCACGTACGGTCGGAGGGTCGTTGTCGTTGCTGGTCCGGGCAACAACGGTGCCGACGGCCGGGTGGCCGCCGGACTGTTGAGCCGTCGTGGGGTTCGGTGCGAGGTAGTTGATGCGGTCGCTGCCGACAACCGGGTGAACCCGAGCTTCCCCCCGGACCTGATCATCGACGCCGCGTTCGGCACCGGATTGAAACGTCCCCATCGGTTTCCCCTTGCCGTCCGGCAAGCACCTGTGTTGGCCGTCGACATTCCCTCCGGGGTCGACGGACTTACCGGTCAGGCGCTGGGGGAGCCGGCGCCCGCCGATCTCACCGTTACCTTCGCGGCCCTCAAACCCGGCCTGCTGCTGGAGCCGGGCCGGTCCCTGGCCGGCCGGGTGGAAGTGGCCGACATAGGCCTCGACGTGGGTGCGACCGCCACCCATCTCGTAGAGGCGTCCGACGTGGCGGAGTGGCTGCCCGACAGGCCGCCCGCCGCCCACAAATGGAACTCGGCTGTGAGGATCGTGGCCGGTGGGCCGGGGATGACCGGCGCGGCCCACCTGGCGGCCGGCGCGGCCATGAGAGCCGGTGCCGGTTACGTCCAACTGGCCACGCCCGGGGTCGTCGGTGGGCAGGCCGGCCCCACTGAGGTGGTCGGATTGCCGATGGCCGCAACGGGCTGGCAACGCACCGCTCTGGATGGGTTGGACCGGTTCCGCTGCCTGCTGGTCGGCCCCGGGCTGGGTCACGGTCACCACGACGAACTCTCGGAGCTGGTGTCGACATCGCTCCCACTGGTGGTCGACGGCGACGCGCTCGTGCCCGAGGTGCTCGCCTCGCTGGGCTCGCGCCGGGCGGCCACCGTGATCACGCCCCACGACGGCGAGTGGAGTCGGCTCGGCGGGTCGGAGTCCTCCGACCGGATCACCGCCACCAGCGAGTTCGCCGCGGCTCACCGGCTGACGGTGCTGAGGAAGGGACCGACCTCGATCATCGCCGAACCCGGCGGCGAGGTCCTCATCGTGGCCAACGGTGGCCCCGAACTGGCCACTGCGGGAACGGGGGACGTGCTGGCGGGTGTCGTCGCCGCGCTGCTGGCACGCGCCATGACGCCCATCAGGGCCGCGGCGGCCGCCGCCCATGTCCATGCGCTCGCGGCGCGGATGGCCGGGCCGGGCCTGGTGGCAAGCGATCTGCCACGCCAGGTTTCAGTGGCGATGTCGGAGGTGGGGAAGTGACCACCACCGCCCACATCGACATTGCAGCCTTGGCCCACAACGTGGCCATGATCCGTGACCTCGTCGGGGATTCGCGGGTTTGCGCGGTCGTGAAGGCCGACGGATACGGACACGGAGCGATCGGCGTGGCTGGAGTGGCCATCGAGGCGGGGGTGTCATGGCTGGCGGTGGCCACCGCACCCGAGGCAGTCGAATTGGCCGCGGTCGCTGATCCGGAAGGCGTGGCGGTGCTGATCCTTTCCGAACGCCCGGAGTCCGAGCTGGCGGTGGCGTGGGCGCGGCTTCCGGTGGGCACACGGTTCGTGGTGGCCACCGAGGGGGGTGTGAGAATGCTCAACTCCCTGGCTGCACCCGGGCGGACGATGCCGGTACACATCAAGGTCGACACAGGGATGCACCGCGTCGGAGTCGACCCGGTCGACGCGCCGGCGCTGGCCGATCTCGTCGGTTCTCTCCCGTCCCTCCAACTGGAAGGCGTGTGCAGCCATCTCGCGGTCGCCGACGAGCCGTCCAACGAGTTCACCGACGTGCAGCTCCGGAGATTCGATCGGGTGTTGGCCGACCTGTCCTCATCAGGTCACCACCCTCCGATCATCCACCTCGCCAACTCCGCCGGGGCCCTCGCCCTACCGGCCACCCACCACGACATGGTCAGGCTCGGGATCGCCATGTACGGCGTGGCCCCCTCGGCGATGGTCGAATCGTCGGGGTTGCGGCCAGCGATGCGGGTCACCTCGGAGGTCTCAGCGGTTCGGTTGGTCGAGGCCGGCGAGAGCGTGTCATACGGACGCCGCTGGTGTGCCGAGGGTCCCACGATGGTGGCCACGGTTCCGGTTGGTTATGCCGACGGCATCAGGCGAGACAGCGGCATGGCCGGAGTCGAAATGCTGGTCGGTGGATTGCGCCGTCCGATCATCGGCGCGGTCACCATGGATCAGACCATGTTGATGGTCGACGACTCGGTGGCGGTCGGCGACGAAGTGACGGTGATCGGTTCCCAGGGTTCGGAGGAGATATCGGTGGCCGAGATTGCCGAGAGGCTCGGCACCATTCCCTATGAGGTACTGGTGTCGGTGGGGGCGAGGATCGCTCGGCGGATGGTCGGGTGAATCGCACCCTCGACTTGTGC
>CAZDYO010000422.1:0-2957 GCA_964509555.1 uncultured Acidimicrobiales bacterium | reverse complement strand
GTCAGCCCGACCGCCCACGGGGAGGGACACATCCCCGGCGCCGTCCTGTGGAACATCTACGCCGACCTCAAGGACGAGGACTACCGCACCCGCCCGGTCACCACCATTGCCGAGCTGATCCGCCGCTCCGGGATCGACAACGACTCGACCGTCGTCTTCTACGGGTACGCACCGGCTCTGGGATTCTGGGTCATGCAGCTGCTCGGACATGTCGGCATGAAGATCCTCAATACCGGTCGGGACAGCTGGCGTGAGAGTGGACGAAGCTGGTCCACAGACTCCGAAGCTCCCGCGCCAGGCAACTTCCGTCTCGACGAGATCAACGCCGGCATTCGTGCCATCGACCGCGATGTCCGGGACACGATCGGCCGCTGGGACCACACGATTCTCGATGTTCGCAGCCGGCTGGAATTCGTCGGCGAACGTTTTTGGCCGTCGGGGGGCGTGCCCGAAGGAGGCCGCGCCGGCCGGATCCCGTCGGCTCACCATTTGCCCTGCGACGGGATGGTCACCGACGACGGATCGTTCCTGCCGGCCGAGGATCTTTCACGCATGACCGCCGGCCTCGATGTGATCGCCGGCCACGGCATCACCACCTACTGCACGATTGGCGCTCGTGCTGCCACGGTGTGGTTCGTGCTCTCGCACTTGCTGGGTCACAGCGATGTGCGGGTCTACGACGGGTCCTGGGCCGAGTGGGGGATGAACCATGACCTGCCGATCGAGCAGGGCTGAGGGCCACGGCCAGGTCAGCCGAGAATCTCCTCGAAGAGGCGCTGCGTGGCGAGACTGGGTGAGACCCCCATCTCGTCGCGGAGCGCGGTGCGGAGCCTTTCGTAGGCCCGTAGTGCCTCAGCGGGATTACCCTCGGCCGTGAACGCTCTCATCAGGAGACGGTGCCCGCTCTCCCGGAGCGGTGCCAGGCGCACCAGCGACCGGCCGGCCTCCCGGGCCGCGTTCACCTCTGCGCCTCCAAGGCCCAGACCGGCCTCGCCGTAGGCCTCGAGGGCCCTCAGATGCAGCTCCTCGAGCCTCCGTCGGACGTCGTCGATCCACGGAGCATCCTCACCCGGCAGGAACCCGCGACGGGCTGTGAACATCGCCGATTGCGACGCGGCCCAGGCCCGGGCCCAGTCCCGGTGACTCACCGCCGATTCGGCACGATGAATGGCGTCCTCGGCGATCTCCAGATCGACGATCGGGTCGCTGCCGACGATGAGACGAACCGTTCCCCGACCTTCGATGCGAATCGGGTCGATTGCTCTGCGAAGCCGCGACAACAGAACGCTCAGTGAGGCATCTGCTGTCTTGGCCGCTTCGTCGGGCCACAGCGAGTCGACCACCTCGGAACGGGGCATGAGTCGATGACGGTTGAGCACCAATAGCGCGAACAGAAGCCGTCCCTGCCGTCCCGGAATCAACGATTCCGTGCGCGCGCCGTCGATTTCGACCACGATGGGGCCACAAATCTGGATGCGTGTCGGTTCCTTCAAGAGCCACAACGTAGGCAAGAGTCGGTCAGCCAACAAGGAGAAACCATGGATCGGATCATCCGGTGTGAGTGCGGGTTCGTGGCCCGCGGAGACAGCGACGAACTTGTCGTCGCCGAGATCCGCGCCCACATGAAAGAGGATCACCGCGAGCTCTACGACAAGGTCCCGGTCGATGAGGTCAAGGGCTGGATCGAACTGGCCTGATCGAACAGCGGTTGGGTCTACGCGGCGGGTACGTCGATCACCATGAACGCACCGGTGGCGGTGGCCACCAGCTTTCCCTCATCGTTGGTGACCCTCGACTCGATGTGCATGAGCGTGCGCCCCGGTTTCGTGACCACAGTGTCGGCGATGATCGGCCCGGCGGACACCGGCCGAGCGAATCTCACGTGAATGTCGGTGGTGGTGCACGCCTTGCCGTCGGGCACGAGGCTCATGACCGCGGCACCCATTGCCGTGTCGACCATCGCGAACACGACCGACCCGTGGGCCACGCCGTTGGGGTTGAGATGCCGTCCGTCGATGGTGATCTCAGCCTGGGCATGGCCGGGCTCGATTGTGTGGATCGACATACCCAAATGGCGTTTGAGCGGAAAGTCGCCGGAATCGATGATGGTCATGGACCCGAGCATGCCAGCCAACGCGGAGGGTGCCCAATCGGTCAGTCGACAAGAATTCGGTAGTGGTATCCGTGAACCCGGGTGAAGCCCACCCGTCTGTAGAGACGTCTGGCGGGAGCGTTGCCGGTACGGACCTGCAGCCACAGTTTCGAGGCCCCCGGGCCGCGACCGTCTTCGGCCAGGACCCGAAGCAGATTCGTGGCGACACCGGTGCGACGGGCCTCGGGGATGGTCTTCATGGAGAACACGCCGAGCCAATCGGAGTCGCGCATCGACATGGCTCCACCAACGACTTCTCCGTCCGGGTTGGCTGTGGTGGCAAAGGATTGGGGCAAGGCCGACTCGGTCAGCTCCGTAAGCCGGCCGGGGTTGCCGATCAGGTCGACAAACGCACCATCCGGGCGGGCCACGATGCTCGTGACGCGGCCCTCATGTCCGCTCTGGTCCGAAAGTCGAAGTTCGTCGATGCCAGCGGACATGATCCCGGCCCCGACCACCGTGGACCAGCCTCGCCGGTCGAGTTCTGTGGTCAGGTCGGCCGATCGTCCATCGAAGATCTGGAAAGCGGGGCGTATCCCGATGCCTCGATACCAACGGATCGCCTCGTCGACGGCGCTGCCCATGTCGGTGCCCACGGCATCGGCGGGCCATATCGAGTTGGCCCGCCCCGTGACACCGAGGTGAGCGCGAAGTATCCAACCACCCAACCGACTGCGGGTGGCACCGGGAACGCAGCGATCGCACAACTGCTCGATCCGGCTCGGCACGTCGGGCCCGATCATTTCAGTTCCCGGTCATCCCGTCGATCGATTCGCGAATCAGATCAAGGTGTCCACAGTGACGG
>CAZDYO010000421.1:0-2964 GCA_964509555.1 uncultured Acidimicrobiales bacterium | reverse complement strand
CATCACCAACTTGCGGCCGCCCGGGGTCGGACCGACGAAACGGCCCCAGCCCAACAGCGAATCGGACATGAAGAACGCTGCAGCCCCCAACGCCGCCACCAGGATTCCCGATGATGCGGCCGCCGCCGTCGTGGCCGACAGAGCCACCATGTAGAGAACCACCGCCCCGGCCAGGAATCTGCTCTGCGACACCGCTGCCCGCACGATCGGGGGGACGATCAACAGCGATACCAGAGCGATCGCTGCTCCGGCGACCATCGCCGGGCCAATCTGCACGCGATCGATGAACGCCAACACGTAGAGCACGTGGGCAACAAGAAACGAAAACAACCCGAGTTCGAATCGGGCGTCGGGGGTCATGAGCACAACGTCACCCACGAGCGACGCACCCAGAGCCGAGATGACAAGCCCACGCGAGACGTTGTCGTTGGTGTCGATGGCCAGCGCGACCCCGATCATCAGGATCATCACCAGGGGCTTGGCCATGAACTCCACGTTGAGCCGATCGGTGGCCACCGACCACCAGTCGATCAACGCCACCGTCGCGGCAATCACGAGCATCACCACAGCCATGGTGGTCACCGGCTGAGCTCACACATTTGCGGAAACCGCATCCTCAAACGAGACTCCGTCCTCAATCATCGACTTGTAGCGCATCACGTGTCTTGGGCGGTTGAACCCGACCACCCCGACCAGCCGGCCGGCTCTTCCGTACAGGACCGCGAAACGGCGCTCGGCGAAACTACCGGTTGCGAGGTGCATCTCGTCGTCGGGGCGGCCTCGGCCGGCCATCTGGATCTTGCGGTCGTACTGATCGGACCAGAACCACGGCACCGGGGCGAACGCGACGGCCGCCGAGTCGTCGACAAGAAGCCGACGGGCCGCGTGGGCCCCCTGCTCGACGGCGTTGTCCCAGTGTTCGACCCTCATGACCTCATCAAACCGAGGGTTCGGCCACCGGGCCACATCGCCGGCGGCGACCACTCCGGGGGCGGCCAGACAGGTCTGGTCGCAGACGACACCGTTGTCGATGGTGAGGCCCGAATCCCGGAGCCACTCAGTGTTGGGCACGACGCCGATTCCGACCACCAGAATGTCGGCCGCCACCCTGCTCCCGTCCGACAGCCCGACCGATTCGACACGGTGGGAGCCGTTGACCGACACCACCCCCACCCCGGTACGGAGATCGACACCGTGGTCCCGATGGATTTCCCCGCACACCTCGCCGATTTCGGAGCCGAGAACCCGGGCCAGCGGCGTGGCCCCGGCCTCGATCAGCGTCACCTCGAAACCGGCGGTACGTACGGTGGCCGCGACCTCGGCCCCGATGAACCCGGCACCGACCACCACCACCCGGGACGGTCCCGCGTCGAGATCACTTCGTAGCGCTTCGACATCATCGAGGCCCCGCAGCACATGGACCCCAGCCAGGTGATCGGTCGCGGGCAGCCGTCGGCATCTTGCCCCGGTGGCCACGATCAGACCATCGACGACGACGGTGTCGCCGTCACCAAACTCCAGTTTCCCGGTGGGCAGGTCGAAACCGATCGCCCTCTTCGAGGTGAGAAGTTCGATGCCCGCGTCGGCCAGCGCCTCGGCGGAGGTGAGCACCGATCGTTCCGGTGGCCACTCGCCCGACAGAACCTGCTTCGACAGAGGCGGTCGGTCGTACGGGGGGTGGGCCTCATCACCGATCATCGTGATCGACCCGTCGTAGCCCTCGCGCCTCAGAGTCTCCGCGGCCCGCAGGCCCGCAAGTGACGCTCCGACGATGGTGACCGATCGCGGTGGGATCACGACATCAACAACAATTGGGTCCGGATCATCAGCCTTCGATCGAGATGGCCTGCTTAGGACACCGATTGACGCACTCCTCAACTTTGGTCCGAAGTTTCTCGGCCGGGCTCTCGTCGAGCACGTAGAGGAAGTCGTCGTCACGAACCTCGAAGACTTCGGGGAGTATCTGCATGCAGATTGCGTTGCTCTCGCACAGGTCGTAGTCGACAACGATCTTCATGGGAACACCTTTCTTGTCGGGCCCACCACCAATGATCATCCCATCTTCTCAACCCGGTCGGCCAACCGATCGGGCAATGGGCTGATCAGGCGGCGGCAACCTTCTCACTCACCACCCGGCTGGAACCACCGGACTTCATCGAAACTCCATAGAGACAATCGGCGGCTTCCATGGTCCGCTTCTGATGGCTGACCAGCAGCAATTGGGCATCGGCCCGGAACTCTTCGACCAGCGACAGGAAGCGATGGAGGTTGACATCATCGAGTGCGGCCTCGACCTCATCCATGACGTAGAACGGCGACGGCCGGCTGCGAAACACCGCGAACAGGAAGGCCAGGGCGGTGAGGGTCCGCTCGCCACCCGACAGCAGCGACAACTTGCGCACATTCTTGCCCGAGGGCTTGGCTGAGATTTCGATGCCGGTGTTGAGAAGATCGTCGGGGGTGGTGAGCGAAATCGAACCCTGACCGCCCGGGAACAGGGTCTCGAACAGTTCGGTGAAGTTGACCGACACATCAGCGAAGGCCGATGCGAACACGGTGACGATCTCCTCGTCGATCGAGTTGATGACCTTCGACAACTCGCGTCGGGTGGACTTGATGTCGTCGAGTTGGCCCTGAAGGAACTCGTGACGTTCCTGCAGCGCCGAATGCTCCTCCAGTGCCAGGGGGTTGACCGGACCCATGATGTCGAGTTCCGATTCGAGCATCTCGATGCGACGACCGGGCTCGATCCCCTCGTCGAGAGGCGGGCAGGGAGCCGAAAGCGCCACATCGGGAGTAAGACCGTGTTCGGTGCGCAACCTGTCGACAAGAGCTTGGAGGGTGGTGCGAAGCTCGGCCTCCTCGATCTCGGCATGCGCCTCCTTGGCCCGCAGACCCTCGAGGTCGCGATCGGCTTCGGATCGCCGGGCCCGCAGGGAGTCGAGCCGGCGCGCCACCTCCTGC
>CAZDYO010000420.1:0-2964 GCA_964509555.1 uncultured Acidimicrobiales bacterium | reverse complement strand
ACCTGTTCATCCAGCAGACCAAGCTCAAGAACACCTTGCGCGAGTGGATGGGCGAACAGCCCGTCACCCATTCAGAAGCCGGCTGATCCTCTCCCTGACGAGGGTCCAGGACTGATGAGCGGGGTCGATCACGTCGAAGTGATCGGCCCCCTCGAACTCCGCCAACTCCAGTTTGTCGATGTCTGCCACGAGTCGCTCGTAGCCGCGCGATGAGTTGATCGGGACGGTGTCGTCGGCCGAGCCGTGCACGATGAATTGGGGCACGTCAACCGGTAGCAGTCGGGACGGGTCGGCCACGGCGTAGCGCTGTGGAACAGCCGACGGCTTGTCGCCGATCATCGCCGCCACGGCCCCGCGGCCCAGATCGTCGGCCACCGCCGCTGTGAGGTCGGCCACCGGTGCCTGACCGACAACAAGGCCCGGCTTCACCAGCGGCAGTCGCCAGCCGGCGGACTCGGGCAATCGGGATCGCTGGCCGATCCACAATGAAAGATGACCGCCCGCTGAATGGCCGACCACCGCAACCCTCGAGAGGTCGAGGGGATGGTCGATCGCGAGCTCGGCCAGATGATCGACGGCGGTGGCCACATCCTCGAGAGTGCCCGGGAAGCCCCCGCCGACATGGCCCACCCGGCGGTACTCGATGTTCCATGTGGCCCAACCGCGGGCGACCGCGTCGGCTGCCTGCGGCTCGGCGAGGCTGAGGTCGTAGCGCTCGCGCCAGAATCCGCCGTGGATGAACACGATCACGGGGTGGGGACCGGCACTGTCGGGCAGGGTCAGGTCACCGAATTGTTGGGGCGCGGCGCCGTAGCGAATCCGCTCGCGGGTCGGCCGCGGCTTCTCGTCAGGCGACATGCGGCGGATCGGTCTCGAGCACACCCTCGCCGATGAGTGCATCGATCCGGTCGCCATCCAAGCCGAGTTCGGAGGCGACTTCGCGGGTGTGCTGACCCAGGCCCGGTGCGGGGCGAATATCGGGTCCGATCATGGCCGAAGCCCGGAAGGCCCCGCCCTCGAAGGTCATGCCGCCGATGGGGGGCTGGTCGAGCGCCACCAGGAATCCGCGAGCCCGAAAATGAGGATCGAGCGTCTGGCCTTCGGCGGTGAGCATCGGACCGGCGGGAACACCGACCTCAAGACACTTCCCGGTGACCACGTACTTGTCGAGCGGGGCGGTCCACTCCCCCACACCCCGGTCGACATCGCTCTCGCGACGGCGGCGGCCCGCCGCGGTATCGAGATCGACGCTCCCGGCCCACGCCGGGGAACCCATCACCTCACGCAGCGCGGTCCATTCGGCATCCGACCGCACGCAGATCGCCACCCACTCGTCGTCACCGGCGCACCGGTAGAGCCCCCACGGGGTGCCCCGGTCGCTGTGGTTGCCGCGCGGCACCACCGACCCTGGTTCGAGCGATTCCTTGGCCATCAGATCGGCCATCACCCCCACGACCTGCTCCACCTGGCAGACCTCCGCATGAAATCCCCGATCGCCGTGAAGCCGTCTCCCCAACATTCCGGCCATGGCGACGACGGCCCCGGTTCGGCCCGCGAAGTGGTCGGGGAAGATCGACTGGCTGCCCGCCGGTCGGGGTGTGTTCTCGTAGTTCCAGAGATGGGTCATACCGCCGGTCACCTGGGTGTTGGGCCCGTAGCCGCGCCAGTCGGACCAGGTGCCTCTTGATCCCATCAGCTGACTCGACATCATCACGATGTCGGGGTTGGCCCCGCTCATCACCGAGTACCCGAGCCCCATCGCGTCCATCGTGCCCGTCGAGTTGTTCTCGATCACGATGTCGTATGACCGGGCCATGTCGAGCAGGATCGCGTTGCCGGCCGCGGTCTTGGCGTTGACCCCGAAGCTTCGCTTGCTGCGCGACGAAGACGCAAACGACGGCGACATCTCGCCCCCGAGGACGGTACGGATGAAGTCGGGGTAGACCCGACTCTCGATCTTCACCACGTCGGCGCCGTACTCCGCGAACATCCGGCCGGTCTCGACGCCAACCCCACCGTGACCGAAATCCATGACCTTCAGATCGTGGAGCGGCGGCTCGGTCTTGAGCCGGTGCGATGGTGCCGGCCGCGGTTCGCCGAGCGAGGAGAACACCCGGTCGGTGTGTTGGCCGATCGAGGGTGGCGGACCCGTGGGGCCGACTCGTTCGCCATCGATCTCGAAGAATCCCGAGTGGAGCTTCATCAACCTTCCGTCGGGGAGCGCGACATCGTCGAACGTGGACCGGCTCTCGAAGTGTTCGTTGACCAGCACGTCGGACGGCTTCAGGATCGGGGTGCACACGATCCCCCGGCGCTGACACTCCGCAGCGACAACCTCCATGGTCATCTCCGAGAAGTGGGCCTCGTAGAGGGGGTTGAGCACCGCGTCGGCGATCATCAGCCGCCCCATGAAGCCGTCGAGTTCGGGGTCCTGCAGGTAGTCGGGCTCACCCAGCCAGGCCCGCATGGAGTGCCACTGCCGGGTACTCAGCATGACGAGGCGAACGTATCCGTCGGCGCAACCGAGGATCGTGTAGACGGGTCCCGGTCCGGCCCGCAGTTCCGGGTGGGGTGCTCCGGCGTCGGCGGCTCGGGTCCAATTCGAGAGCGACCAGTCGATGATCTGTGCGACCGACTCGTTGACCGAAATGTCTATCACCTGGCCCGCTCCCGAGGCCGCCTGTTGCCAGAGCGCACACATGATGGCGAACGCGCCGGTCATCGAAGCGGTGTCGTCGGCAATGACGCCGGGGGGGATGAGCGGTTCACGCTCTGGGACACCGGCCTTGAAGGCCATGCCGCCGGTGGCCTCGATTACCGCGTCGGGCACGTCGCGTCCGGCGTAGGGCCCGGTGAGCCCGTATGCGGTGATCGATGCGCAGATCAGATGCGGGTGGCGCGCGGCCAACGCTTCGACCCCGAGGTCCCCCACCCGCGAGTCGGGTTCGGCAGAGTCGATCACCA
>CAZDYO010000419.1:0-2975 GCA_964509555.1 uncultured Acidimicrobiales bacterium | reverse complement strand
ACTCAACGAACGCAGCCGCACCGCGCTCGACTTGCTCACCGACGACGTCAAGCGATTCACCCGCCTGGTCGAGGATCTACTTGAGATAAGCAGATACGACGTCGGCTCGGCCTCGCTTCAGGCAGAAGAGATCGATTTCTCGGAGTTCGTGCGCCAGGCGATCTCCCACTCATCAAGGCCCGACACCGTGGTGCAGACATCCCTCGACGCGCAATCGACAATCGTGGTTGCCGACAAGCGACGCCTCGCCCAGGTGCTCGCCAATCTGATCGACAACGCCGCCAAGTACGGCGGTGGCGAAATCACCGTCTCCCTCGATCGCGTCGGCAACTCGATCCTTCTGGCTGTCGAGGACAACGGACCCGGTGTGCCGGCCAGCGAGAGGTTCGTGATCTTCGACCGATTCTCACGCGGGAGTGCCGGCGGACGGCGCGGCCAGGACACCGGCTCCGGGCTCGGTCTGTCGCTGGTGGCCGAACACGTCGGCCTGCACGGCGGACGAATCTGGGTCGAAGACCGCCGGGACGGTAAACCGGGAGCACGTTTCGTGGTGATGTTGCCATTTGGGGAGATCAACGAATGACCATCCGATTCCGCCTTGCATCCGGGGTTGCGGTGATGGCCCTTTTGGCCGGCGCATGTTCGATCCCGAGCGACAACGCTGCCCAGGTGATCCCATCCGACTCGTTGCCCGAGAGCCTCCGCCCCGACTTCACCACCACCACCACCACCATTCAGGCGCCGATCACCACGCTCGCGTCCATCTATCTGCTCACCCGGCAGGCGGAAACCACCCGAGCCACGGTTGTCGAGGTTCAACGCGAGGTCCCCCTGAATCCGACCATCACCGATGTGATCAGTCGTCTGTTCGGCGAGGGAGCCGTCACCACCGACGAGGAGGCGGCCAACTACATCACCACACTCACCGAATTCGAGTTGCTCGACGCATCGGTCTCCGGGGACATGGCGATCATCAACCTCGTGAACCTCACGCCCGAGGGCTTGCCCAGTGATCAACCGTACGAAGGCGACCTCATCGAGGTGGCCGCCCAATTGGTGTGGACCGCCACCGCCATGCCCGGCATCAACCGGGTTCAAATCCTCATCAATGGCGATCAGGTGACGATCCCGACCAACCACGGAGACACGGAAGTGGGTGCACCCGTGTCCAGGTCGGACTACGACCGTTTCGACCCCGAATTCGTGCCTCCGAACACCACGACGACCACGACCACCTCGCTTCAGCCCGACTCGACCACCACCACCCCGTAGTCTGAGCGGGCCCACCATCAGGCGGTGAACGTGTGGGAGACCTCCAGCAGGGCCGGTGGGACCACCTTGAGATCGGCAATGCAATCGGCGAAGGGCTTGCGAACGACCACACCACCTTCGAGCGCCACCATCTTGCCGGTGTCGGATTCATGGGCCGCGTTCATGGCCTCCACTCCGAACCTGGTTGAAAGGACCCTGTCGAAGGCCGTGGGTGTGCCACCGCGTTGGACGTATCCGAGGATCGTGACCCTCGTTTCGTAGCCCGTTCGAGCCTCTATCTCGGATGCCACCACGTTGGCTATCCCACCCAGTCTTTGGTGGCCGTATTCGTCGAGGCTGGGCTCGGCAAGCTCAAAGGTGCCCTCGGCGGGCCGGGCCCCTTCCGCGACCACGACAATCGACGCGTAGCGCCCCTTGGCGTGACGCCGGTGAAGCGATTCGCAAACCTTGGCAATGTCGAATGGTTCCTCCGGAACAAGGATCACCGTGGCCCCGCCCGCGATCCCGGCCCAGGTGGCAATGTGGCCGACATGCCGACCCATGACCTCCACCACGATCACCCGATCGTGTGACTCGGCGGTGGTGTGGAGCCGGTCGATTGCATCGGTGGCGATCTGGACCGCGGTGTCGAAACCGAAGGTCATGTCGGTGCCCCCGATGTCGTTGTCGATCGTCTTGGGCACCCCGACCACCCTCAGACCCTCCGAGTCGAGGCGGCTGGCCGCCGACAGCGTTCCCTCGCCACCGATGACGATCAGCGAGTCGATGTCGTGAAGTGACATGGTCGCCCGGGCCCTTTCCACGCCGTCGTCGAACATGTAGGGCTGGATCCTGGAGGTGCCGATGATTGTTCCGCCTCTGGGAAGAATCCCCCTACACGAGCTCACATCCAAAGGCATCCATTCATCGTCGATGAGCCCCCGATACCCGTCGACGAAGCCGATCACCTCGTCACCGAAGCCCCGCTCGGCCCTTCTGACCACCGCGCGTATGACGGCGTTCAGCCCGGGGCAGTCGCCCCCGCCTGTGAGTACTCCAACGCGCATCGGTCCCCCAGATGGTCCATCTCGAACGGAGCCGTCATCGTATGCCGACACATGGCGCTTGGCCGGTTATTGTCGGGCGGCAATGGGAATCGTCATAGCCATAGATGCCGGCACGACCGGGGTCAGGTCATTCGCGGTGAACGAACGCGGCCGACCCATCGGATTTGCCTATCGAGAGTTCACCCAACACTTTCCCCGCCCGGGATGGGTGGAGCACGACGCCGACGAAATATGGCAGGCCGTACTGGCCACGCTGGCCGAACTCACGACGATGATCGCCGATCCGATCGCAGCCATCGGTATCACCGACCAACGCGAAACCGTCGTGGTCTGGGACAAGCGAACCGGCCGACCACTCCACCGGGCGATCGTCTGGCAGGACCGCCGCACGGCCAGCCGATGTGAGCAACTCACCGAGCAGGGACATCTCGATCTCGTCCGGGACCGCACCGGCCTGGTCCTCGACCCGTACTTTTCCGGAACGAAGCTCGAATGGTTGCTCAACGAAGGAGGTATCACGTCTCACGAACACATGGCGTTCGGCACCATCGACTCCTGGCTGATCTGGAATCTCACCGGCGGGGCCCACCTGACCGACACCACCAGGCCACGGTGCTGGCACAGCGCCTCGATGCGGCCGCGGACCGAGGCCTCGAC
>CAZDYO010000418.1:0-2983 GCA_964509555.1 uncultured Acidimicrobiales bacterium | reverse complement strand
ACTAGATCCTCGAGAAGATCGAACCGTGCTCCGACCGAAGGTGCGCACAGGACGCGGTATCGGTCAAGGTCGGCCACCGGTAGTGAGGCGGCCAGCCTCCACAGGGCGCCGGAAACGGAATTGTCGTCGACATCGGGGATGGCGATGGCCTGTCCGAGAGCGGCTGCCACGTCGGACAGATCCCGGATGGACCGAAGTAGCGACATAAGGTCGTCGCGCGAAATCTCCGGTCCCGGATCATCGGGCCACGGACGCGTGACTGCCCTGGGGTACGGATCGTCGTCGAGCCACCTGATGACCCGCATCCGGGATGTGGCCGCCGCGGCCAGATCCCAGGTGCCGTCGGGGTTCCGCCGAATGGCCACGGTCTCGAGGATACAGCCGACGTTGGACCTGATATCGGAGCCACCCACCTCGCTACCGCGTTCTATCATCACTGTTGAGAATCGGCGATCGGAATCCTGAGCCGACAGCGCCTTGGCGAGTGTGCGGTAGCGTTCCTCGAAGATTCGCAGTGGAACAACAACCCCTGGCACCACCACTGATCCGAGCGGAAACAGCGGTAGCACATGGTCCACCGTGGGCTCCATCCGGACGGGATTCTCAGCCCGTGGTCGCTGGAGACGGGGCGAGATCGTCGAGTGCTGGTCCGTAGGGATGCCCGGCCGCGGCCTCGACCATCGATGTCTGGAGCGGGTTGCACTGGCCGAGAGTGGTGCCGAGCTCGGGATCGTTGGCCAGCATCGCGAAGCTCACCTGATCGCCGTTGGATGCGGTGATGGCCCCGACGACCCCAACGGTGTCGGCATCGGAGACCGCCAGAATTCGTGCCTCGCCAGCGATGTCGGAGAGACAATCCGCCAAGGGTCCGTCGGCCGCTGTGGGAATGGCGGCCATCACGTCGTCGGCAACGGAGGTGTGTTCCAGGACCGACACCAGCATGTCGCAGGTGGTCTTGTTGAGAGCGGACAACCCGGAACCATCGGCAACGGCTGTGCCAAAAACTGGCAGGCCGGCCCTGTCGAGGAGGATCACCTCGCCAAACAGGATCGCGTTGGCGCGTACGGCCCCGACGCCGCTGCGAACACCGATCTCCTTGAGGATCATCTCCGAGGTGGTCGCGCCGTCGGCCGACAGGGCGAACCGCATGATGTCCGAAAACGGCGGCGACTCTATCTCACCCAAGGTGCGTCGATCCCCACCCTGGGGTGCTACCGAGTTGCCGGCCCGCCCCTTTATCTCGATGCCCCGTTCGGCGAGAAGATCGGCGAACAGGCGAGCGGTGTCGACGGCGGGATCGCGCGACCTCACGTTCTGGGAGGGATCAAGCGTGTCGGGCCAGGAGGTGAACCCCTCGTTGACCATCAACGCCGACAGCGGCCCGACCTCATTGGCGGCGATGTCGTCGGATGTCCAGACCGGACCCGATGGGGTCTCCTCGCCGATGTAGTCGCGCTCCGCGGGCGCGTACTTGGTCTCGTCGCCCATGATCCCACCCGACACGGAGGTGATGCCGTCGGCCGCCAGCTGCCCGGCCACGGTGTCGGCCAGGTTGGCGAGATTGGTGAAGGGACGGGCATGGGGGAACTGTCCGACGTAGTCGGACGTGGACAACACCGGGTCTCCCCCACCCACGAGCCAGATGTCGCCATCCAGTTCGCCTTCCTCGGACACGACGGAATCGGCAAGCACCACCGCAACCGTGCGAAACACCGAATCTCCCGTGATCTGTGTGGTGGCGGCGGACAAGGTGATGAGTCGTTGCAGCGCCCCGGGGGCGAGCAGATCGCCGCTGTCGTTGCGGGCCACTTCAATGCCGTCCCTGTGGACTGTCACGCACCTGGCGGCAGGCATGGCCGGATTGATGAGCACGGTCTGGGCCGCTCGTCCGAGCATCGTGTCCGAGGTGGGGGTGCGCAGCCACTCGGGTATCCGTCGGATGCTCAGCAGCGGGGTCGATACGGCCGCGGTCGACGTTTGCTCGGCCACGGCGTGGCCCGGGTCGGAGTCGTTGTCGGAGCGGATGGTGAGGACCGACGCGGCAACGAGGGAAGCAAGCAGGATGAGAGGCACGAAATAGCGGCGCATGGCACCCGCAGACTAGGCCGACGGAGACCGATGGTTGCGACGCGGGCGGATATCAGTCGACGTTGTCGGGCTGGACGGCGGCACGAATGAACCCTCGTACGTGCTGCAGTCGACGCTCTAGGGCCTCGGGGCTCAGCGGGTCGTGGCCCAGGAGGCCGGCGATGAATGTGGCGTCGCTGAAGTATGACAACAGGGCGCCGTAGCCGGTGATGAGTAGCTGCTCAGGATCGTGGCGGCGGAAATGTCCGGCGTCCATCTCGCGACGGAAGTAATCGGCTGCTCTGGCGAACAAGGGCTGAAGGGCCATACCGAGATCGACGTGGCCGGAGCCTTCCTCGGCCAGGGCTTCCCGGCGGACGATGCGCACGAATTCCGGGCTCTCGCGAAAGAACTCGAACCCCGCGGTGAGGACATGATCGATCTTCTGCCAACCGTGGGCGTCTTCCTCGGTGACCGCCTGCTCGACGCGGACGTACCACTCGGCCAGGGCTCGCTCGAACACTTCGGTGTACATCAGTTCCTTGGACGGGAAATGATGGAGAAGGCTCTGTCGTCGTATGCCGACGACGGCCGCGATGTCGTTGAGCGATGTGCCGTTGAAGCCCCGCTCCGCGAAGAGACGCTGCGCGGCCACGATGATGGCATCTTTGGTTGGCGTCTCGATCACGGTCGCATCGTAGTGTGGTGCGCAGGGATAGGGTCACGTTCGACATCGACACGGAGGACCGATGACCGATATCGACCAGCGCGCCGTCAACATGATCCGCGGAATCGCCATGGACGGCCCCAACGCCGCCAGATCGGGCCATCAGGGCACCGCCATGGCTCTGGCCCCGTTGGCCCACGTGCTTTTCACCCGGGTGATGACCTACGACTCCGGTGCTCCGAACTGGCC
>CAZDYO010000417.1:0-3003 GCA_964509555.1 uncultured Acidimicrobiales bacterium | reverse complement strand
AGACCATGTTCACCATCATGAACTACGTGCTGCCGGGCGAGGGGAACCTGTCGATGCACTGTTCGGCCAACGTCGGCGACGACGGCCGGAGCGCGATTCTTTTTGGGCTGAGCGGCACCGGCAAGACCACGCTCTCCGCCGATCCCGACCGTCGGTTGATCGGCGACGACGAACACGTTTGGACCGACCGCGGTGTGTCCAACTTCGAAAACGGTTGCTACGCCAAGCTTGTTGATCTCGACAAGGACGACGAGCCCGTGATCGCCGCCGCGCTGTCGATGAAGGGGACGCTCATCGAGAACGTGCCACCGCTTCCCGGGATCCCACTTTCGGAGACCATGCCCGAACAACTCGATCTGAGCGATTCGTCGATCACCGAGAACACCAGGTTCGCCTACCCGCTCACCTGCAACCCCAACGTGGCCGAGGGAGCTTCCGGACCGCATCCCGACACGATTGTGCTTCTCACCGCCGACGCGTTCGGGGTGCTGCCCCCGGTGTCGATTCTCGACCACGAGGAGACGATGTACCACTTCGTGATGGGTTTCACCTCGAAGCTCGCGGGAACCGAGGTCGGTGTGGTCGAGCCCGAACCGAGTTTCTCCCCCTGTTTCGGGGCCCCGTTCATGTCTCGTCGCCCCAGCGTCTATGCGGGGCTCCTGGCCGATCGGATGAAGAACCACGACACACGATGTGTGCTGCTGAACACCGGCTGGACCGGCGGCCCCTACGGCATCGGTGGGCGCATGTCGCTGAAATACACTCGGGCGCTGCTGGCCGCGGCACTGGAAGGCGTGTTCGACAACGCCGAACTCGTCGAGCATCCCATTTTCGGGCTCAAGATGCCGGTGACATGCCCGGGAGTGCCCGCGGAGATTCTCTCGTCCAAGCTCACGTGGGAAGACCCCGAGGCATACGACACCGCCGCGATCGATCTACGCGACCGGTTCCGTGCCCGGTTCGAGTCGCAGGGCTACGGGAGCCGGGGGATCAAGCCCGGCATCTGAGGCTCAGAAGTCGGGGGTCGACATGTCGACCTCGGAACCGAGACGAAGGCCGGTTGCGAACCCGTTCGAGTCGAGGTCGAACTGCACGCGCTGGCCGGGACGGAGCATCCGCAGAATCGACCCTTCGAGGGCGTTTTCGGCGAGATCCACGTCGGCCATGTCGGCCTCGTTGATCAACACACCATCGTGAGTGACTGGGTCGTAGCTCTTGATCACACCCTGCATTCCGCGAAGCGTAGCGCCCTGAGGTCCGCGTGGTCGACGTTGGAGCGGTACGATCCCTCGCCGTGACGACTGAATTCCTCGATGCCCAGGCCCTCAGGAACGTGATCGTGGTGTTTCGCGATGCGTTGATCGAGCACCGCGAGGAGATCAACAACCTCAACGTCTACCCGGTGCCCGACGGCGACACCGGCACCAACATGTCGCTGACGCTTCGTTCCGTGGTCGACGAGCTCGATCAGGGCAAGGATGATCTTGAGTCGGTGTGCGAAGCCATCGCCCACGGCTCCCTCATGGGAGCCCGCGGTAATTCAGGCGTGATCATGTCGCAGATCCTTCGCGGGTTCGTGGGGGTGGTGGGATCGCGGAAATCGATCGACGGCCCGGCGTTCGCCCGTGCCCTGGCGGCGGCATCAGAAGGGGCCTACGGCGCGGTCGGCAACCCCGTCGAGGGCACGATCCTCACCGTGGTCCGCGAGTCCAGCGAGGCGGCGATGGAGGCCGCGGAATCGGGAGGCGGTCTTCTGGGGGTGTTGGAGGCTGCCAACGCCGAGGGAGAAGCATCGCTGCGGCGTACACCCGAACTGCTACAGGTTCTGGCCGACGCGGGCGTCGTCGACGCCGGCGGTTCGGGATTCATGTTGTTGTTGGCAGCCGCGCTCAACGTCGTCGACGGTCGGCCAATGCCGGAGCCCAGGGACATCGCTCCTCCGATGGAGCCGGTTCGTCCGGCTGGCGACGACCACGTCGGCTCGATCGCCGATTTGAGATACGAGGTGATGTTCTTCCTGGATGCTCCCGATGAGTCGATCGCCGGGTTCAAGTCGGCTTGGGCCGAGGTCGGCGACTCGATCGTGGTGGTGGGTGGCGACGGGATCTGGAATTGCCACATTCACACCGACGACATCGGCGCGGCGATCGAGGCCGGAATCGCCGTTGGGCGACCACATGAGATACGGGTCACCGACCTGCTCGAGGAACTCGAGGAACGCGATTGGGTCACCGCCGAGATAGGCAGCGTTCCCGATGCCGCTGCGGGCGAGCCCGTGCCCACCGCCGTTGTGGCTGTGGGCGTTGGCACCGGGGTGGTGGCGATTCTCAGGTCGATGGGTGTCCATGCAGTCGTCACCGGCGGGCAGTCGATGAACCCATCCACCGCCGATCTCGTGGCTGCGGTCGAGTCGGTGCCGGCGCCTGAAGTGGTGATACTCCCCAACAACAAGAACATCATCCCGGTGGCCGAGCAGGTCGACGCCCAGTCGAGTCGCACCGTGCGGGTGGTGCCCACGCGGGGGGTGGCCGAGGGCATGGCATCGCTCATGGTCTACGACCCCCAGATCTCGGCCGAGAAGAATGCCGAGGCCATGACCAGGGCCGCGAGCGACGTGGTCGCCGGCGAGGTCACCCAGGCGGTTCGCGACTCGGTGTCACCCGCCGGTCCGATCGCCAACGGCGATTGGTTGGGGATCTGCCGTGATGGGATCAGAAGCGTCGAGCCGACGTTGTTCGAGGCGGCCTGCGGGTTGCTCGATGTGATCATCGACAACGAACATGAACTGCTCACCGTGATCGCGGGCGAGGACGCCGACGATGAAACCACCGAACGGATAGTCGAGTGGCTCGAGGCCAACCATCCCGAGGTCGAGGCTGAGGTGCATCACGGCGGCCAGCCGCTCTACCCCTACTACTTCGGGCTCGAGTAGCTGCTGCGTGGCGGCCGGTGACCCTCCGCTGACCCTCGGTGATCTGGCCGACATACCGGTTGAACGTCTGC
>CAZDYO010000416.1:0-3041 GCA_964509555.1 uncultured Acidimicrobiales bacterium | reverse complement strand
GAAGCGATCGAGATCACACGCGAGAAGTGGCAGGCCTACCGCTGCATTGTGCTTGATCTCGACTGGTGGCAGGAACTCGGTGAATCGTGGGAGCACTGGTCGCGCCACTCGGTTGCCGACATGGCCATGCATGCGAGCAACGAACTCGTGCACCACGGAGCCGAGATTGGTCTACTGCGCGACCTCTACAGAGCATCCGAAGCCGGGGGCGTCTGATCTCCGAGGAAAATCACTTCATGCCGTGAGATCGACCCTGCTCGGCTACACGATTCGGGCCTCGCCAGACGCGAATCTGGCGGATCTTCCGGCCGATCTGGCGCCCTCTGGATGAACCCACACCGGAAGGAATCCCATGACCGACACCCACACCCCAATCGACAGCACCAACCAGGACTGGATCGCCGCCGGCAAGGCATGGTCCCATGCCGCCGCTGATTGGGCATACGGCTTCGAGCCCTACGCACGTGACGCGATCGAGACCGTTCTCACCACTACCGGAGTCGGCCCCGACACACGCGTGCTCGATGTGGCCTGTGGCGCCGGCCTCGCGATGGGGCGTGCCCAACGACTCGGCGCCACAGTGTCGGGTATCGACGCGGCACAGGGCCTGCTCGAAATCGCGGCCCGACGCGCGCCAGCGGCCGAACTCGTCCACGGGACGATGTTCGATCTGCCGTGGGCCGACGACTCGTTCGACGTGGTATTGGCCTTCAACGGCATCTGGGGAGACTGCGATGATGCTGTCACGGAGATGGGCCGGGTCTGCAAACCAGGAGGCCGGATCGGATTCACGTTCTGGGGAGCGAGCAACCGGCTGGATCTACTCGGATACTTCATTGCCCTCGGCCAGTCGGGCCCGGGGGTGGCCGAGGAGATCGTGTCGCTCGCCGCCATCAACGATCCGGGTGAAGCGGAGCGAGTGGCGACCGCTGCCGGTTTCACACAGATCGAGCGTGGATCCACCGAGGCGATAGTCGAACTCACCGATGACGACGACGCGTGGCGGGTGCTGCGTTCGCCGGGTCTTGCCCTTCCGTCCCTCCTGCATTCTGGTGAAGAACTTCTGCGTGAACGGGTGCTCGAGGCCATATCTCCGTTCCGCGCCCCCGACGGCAGCTACAGGCTCACCAACGAGCTCGTCCACGTCACCGCGGTTCATTCCGGCAACTGAACCGGTCGGATTGCCTACACTCTGTCGACGCGAGGGGGCGGCATGGAACAGCGAGTAGCACTCTGCACGGGACAGGCCGGCGAAGAGATCGCTTATGCCACGGTCGGCGCTGGACCCGTTCTCGTGTTGGCTGCCTGGTGGACCAGCCATCTCGAACTCGACTGGCAGAACGAAGAACTCCGCGACTTCATCCTGATCCTCGCTGAAGACCACACGGTGGTGCGATATGACCGCCCCGGCGTGGGAATGAGCGGCCGCACCGATCGAAACTACGACCTTGCTACCGAATCCGGCCATCTGGAGGCGGTTGTCGAAGCTGTCGGCGCCGACCAAGTCGACCTGTTCGGGATCTCCTGCGGCGGTCCACCCTGTGTGGATCTTGCGTCCCGGCGCCCCAACCTCGTCAATCGTCTCGTTTTCTTCGGCAGCTATGCCGATGGCAACCGTATTTCCACTCCGGGCACACGCAAAGCGGTGTGTGACCTCGTCGCCGCCAATTGGGGCCTTGGCAGCAGCGCCCTCACCAGCGTCTTCCTGCCGGATTCTGACACAGTCACAGCCCGCCGCTTCTCCGCTTCGCAACGCCACACCGCTTCGGCGGATGTCGCCGCCAACTTGTTGCAGTTGACCTTCGACATGGATGTGAGTGCCATTGCCCCGGCCATCGACCACCCGGCTCTGGTGATCCATCGCGAACACGACAGAGTCGTCGAAGTCTCACTGGGCACCAACCTGGCCGAACTTCTCCCAGGCGCGGAGCTTCGCGTACACGAGGGGCGCACCCACCTGCCCTGGGCTGAGAACGGCCCGGCTGTGGCGCTGGAGGTCGCTCAGTTTCTCGGCGGCCGAGCACCGAGCGCGTCGATCACCCGCCGACTCGCCACGGTCGTATTTTTCGACATCGTCGACTCGACCGGCATGATGCAGGCAGTCGGCGATCAGCGCTGGCGCGACCGTCTCAACTCGTTGACCGCCGCGGTCGAGGAGGAGGCCCACAGCTTGGGCGGCACCGTGGTGAAAGCCCTGGGAGAGGGCTCCCTGATCACCTTCGAGATGCCTAGCGACGCTCTGACATTCGCCACCGCCATCAGGTCGCGAGCCGGCGGTAGCGGCCTTGAGATCCGCACCGGAGTCCACACCGGCGAGGTCGAGATCCGCGGTAACGACATCGCTGGCCGGACCGTGGTCGTCGCCGCTCGTCTTTGCGATGCTGCGGGAGCCGGTGAGATTCACGCAACCACAACCGTCGCCGACCTCACCGCCGGCCGTGGTTTCCGCACTGTTGAACTCGGCAGAAAGTCGCTCAAAGGCATCACGGGAGAAGTGGCTGTGGTCGAAGCCGAACCCCGTGTCGAACCACACGACCCGACAGTCCCCCACTTCGAACGTAACGGCGACAACTGGAGCATCAACTTCGATGGATCAACTGCCAGCGTTCGCCACAGCAAGGGTATTTCCGACTTGGCGACTCTCGTCGGTGCCGCCGGTCAGGATGTCGACGTGACCACCCTGATGGATGGCAGGGCCGGCCCGTTGAGGTCGACAGGCGCGGCGATGATCGACGAAACAGGCATCGCCGTCTACCGCCAACGACTCGGTGAGATCGAACGGGCACTCGATGCTGCCGATCAAGCAGCCAACTCGGAGCGATCAGCCGAGCTTGAGGATGAGAAGACCGCTCTCCTCGACGAGCTACGTGCGGCAACGGGCCTCGGCGGCCGAACCCGGCGAATTGGCGACGATGTGGAGCGTGCCCGCAAGGCGGTTTCGGGCCGGATCCGCGACGCGATTGGCAGAATCACCGAGGCCGGCCCGGCCCTCGGCTCGCACCTTTCAGAGACCATCAGCACCGGCCGGACCTGCCGCTACC
>CAZDYO010000415.1:0-3043 GCA_964509555.1 uncultured Acidimicrobiales bacterium | reverse complement strand
CCCTCGTCGGGTATCGATGTTGTCTTGGCCATCGGCGGTCAGGCGTCGGAATCGTCGGCCGTTGAGGGTCGATCCGTGACTTTGGGTGACTCAGCGGCTGTCGGATTCTCGATCGGGGTGATTTCGTCGGCAGCCGGCGGTGGCGTGGGGTCGGCGAGCAACGCGGGAGGTGACTTCGGGGGTGGTGTGGGGAGTATCTCCTGACGGAACTCCTTGGCGGCAGCCTTGATCTCGGGGTCGACCATCGCGTCGCGCATCTCCTGCTGGAAACCGCTGGAGAGCCGCTTCAGCTCGTTGATCGCCTTGCCCACCTGACGGGCTGCCTCCGGCAGCTTGTTGGGCCCCAGCACCATGAGTGCCACGAGCATGATCACGAGGATCTCCGGACCACCAAGGTTTCCCATACCGTGACTCTACCGAGACCTTCGGCCGTGTCGTGACCGCTTGCGACGTAGTCGGGAATGGGCGTCGGCACGTGTGGATGCTGCTCTCGTGGCGACCATTGCCGCTTCGCGATCGAGTTCGTTTGATGCCACGCTCATGGCACCGGCCTGTCGCAACGATACGCGGAGCAACAGCAACTCCAGCCGGAGTCGGCGTAGCGAGAGAGTGAAGACGACCACGACGATCGCCAACGCGGCCGATGTGATCAGCAGTGCCGTCGGCATGGGTCAGAAACTACCGCGGGAGTTGCCCGGCCGCGATGATCATGCGGGTCAGCCCTCAAGGAGATGGCTTATGGCCTCTTCCCACGATGAGTTGTCGTTGAGATGATCGTGGAACTCGAGCAGGTCGTCGTGGGTGATGGGCTGGCCCACGCGCGGCTCGTCGAGCTCGGCGGGAAGCGTCCAGGTGTCCATTGCGACTCCGGACGCAACCAGCAGATCGATGGTTCGGGGCTCGGCCGGTTTCACCACGGTCATGTGACATATCGGGCAGCGAAACGAGTACTCACCCTGGTTGTTGTCGATGCAAACCCTGACGCGGACATCGGCGGTGGTCAGTTCCACATCACCACACGTCTCGCAGCTTGCCCGGATAGTAGCCATGTGTCGGAAAATCCTCGGTCCTCGTCCCTGTACCGCCATCCATCGGCACGCTGGTGGTGGCGCTAAAGGGCCCGGCGGCCTGCATTCGATGGGCTGTTGGACCCAATTGCTGCGTTTGGCGGGTGCGGATTCCCTGTGGTCGTGCGACCATGGTCACATGCGCACCCGAATCGCCGCGATCGAGCAACCGCCGATCATGTTCGCCCACCGCGGGGCCCGCGCCCACGCCTCCGAGAACACCATCGAAGCATTCACCATGGCCCGCCGCTTGGGTGCCTCCGGGCTTGAGACCGATGCTTGGCTGACTGCCGACGGTGAGGTGGTTCTCGATCACGATGGCATCCACAGAAGGGTTCCCCGCCAGCAGATATCACAGGTGGAACGCCATCGATTGAAGCCCCACATTCCGTCAATGGATGATCTCTACACCCAGGTGGGTGCCGACCTGCATGTCAGTGTCGACGTGAAAGATTCAGCCGCCTTCGACCGCCTGGTGGAGGTGGCTCGTTCACACGGGGCCGCGGAGAGACTGTGGGTGTGTTACCCGAGTGTCGAATTGCTGGAGCAGTGGCGCTCCAGCGCCCCGGAGGTGAAGCTGGTGAACTCGACACGTCTGGCCGATGTCCGGGAGGGTCCCGAGCGCCGCGCCGCTGATCTGGCGAGCCTTGGCATCGATGCTCTCAATCTGCGTCGTGACGAATGGACCGGCGGCCTCACCACGCTTGTTCACCGGTTCAGAGTTCGAGCCTTCGGTTGGGACGCCCAGCACGAACATCATCTTGCCGAGTTGATCGACATGGGGATCGATGGTGTGTATTCCGACCATGTCGACCGGATGGTGGCCGCGGTTGAAGCCGCCGTGTGATACCTGGCCCGGCGCTGTGGACCGCGGCGATCAGAGGAAGCTGATGTCGCTGATCGGCCAGACCTTCAGAAATGCCCTACCGACGATGGAGGACTCCTCGATGGGGCCGAAGGTGCGCGAGTCGCTGCTGCCCGTGCGATTGTCGCCCATGACGAACACGAAGCCCGGCGGCACGGTGCAACGATCGGGCGCGGGCGCATTGTCGCAGCCGGGGATGATGTCGCGTTCGGGTACCGACGGTTTGCCGAGGGTATAGGGCTCGTCGAGTTTCACCCCGTCTATGTACACGACCCCGTCGACAAGGGTGAGTGTCTCGCCCGGAAGTGCCACAACCCTCTTGATCAGGTCGTTGATCTCGCCGGATGCGAGCGGAGGCTTGACGAAAACGACCACGTCGCCTCGATTGACATCATGGAGGCGGTAGCTCAGCTTGTTGACCAGTACCCGGTCGTTTATCTGGAGGGTCTCCAGCATCGAACCGGACGGGATGAAAAACGCCTGGAGCAGGAATGCCTTGATGAGCAGGGCCACGGCCAATGCACCAACGGCAACAGCGATCCATTCGAGCAAGCCGCGAATCTGTTGCGAGGCCGACATCGGTCGACTTTCGGCTTCGTATTCGTCCTGGTACGGGACCTCACCGGGAATGTCGAAGAACGAGGCATCGCTGGGCACAGGACCCACTGGGTCGTGGGGCTGGCTTTGGGCATCGGTCACGGCGTTTGACCATACAGGTACTTGTGAGCCGACATGCGCCAGCGGCGGGTCGTCATTCGTCATAGAGAGAAAGGATCCTTCTGGCAGCAGAGGAAGCCACCGCCTTTGATATCGGCGGGTCGGCGCGCGAAATGACGGCTGCGGGTCCGAGTCGCAGCAGGAGTCGCTCGAGCCACGGGATCTCGGTGATGGCCATTTCAATCGAAGTGGACCCATCTTCGTGTTCCACCACCGACTCGCATGGGTACTGCTCCACCACCCAATAAGCGGAAGGGGCGAGCCGCAACTCGACACGAGGATCATCGGCATCGGCCGAGAAGAAACTGGATGTCGACTCGCTGATGCCATCGATCGGAGCATCGGTGAGCGAGGCCCGACTGATTCGATCGACACGAAACACCCGAGGGGCCTC
>CAZDYO010000414.1:0-3048 GCA_964509555.1 uncultured Acidimicrobiales bacterium | reverse complement strand
CCTTCCAGCCGGCCTGAAGTACGACGTGGGCGTAGATGTCGAGAGTGGCGGAGGCGTCGGCGTGGCCGAGTCGGCCGCTCACGGTCCGGATGTCGGTGCCGGCTGCCAGTAGAGCCGTGGCGTTGAAATGGCGCAGATCGTGGAGCCGCATGCCAGACAACCCGCAGCGGTCACGCAGACGGGTGAACGACAGCGAGGCGTAGTCGGGCCGCCAGGACTCGGATCCGTCGACCTCGTGGGAGAACACGAACGACTCCGGGTCGAGTTGGGCGCCGCAACGATCGAGGATCTCGACGAGACGATCCCGGTGCTCGGTGAGCACGGCGACGGTTCCGGCATCAAGAGATAGTCGGCGCTCGGCGTGGGTCTTGGTGTCCTTCTCGACCACCCCCCGATGTCGCGTGTTGACCACACTGCGTCTGATGGTGAGCGACGGCGTGTCGAGATCGATGTCGCGCCAGCGGAGCGCACACAGCTCTCCCCGTCGTGCGCCGCTCGCGGCGGCAAGGCGAAGGAACACAGCCAGCGGAGGGTTCGCGTGGCGGGCTGCCTCGACGAGTCGGCCGACATCATCGGGGGAGGGGATCGTGTGCTTGGGCCGACCCTTGGGCTGCGGGGGAGTGGACGCGGCGGCCGGGTTGGTGGCGATCCAACCCCACCTCACGGCCTGGGCGAGAGCGGTTCGCAACACCGCGTGAATACGTTTGACCGAATTCGGGGCCAACGGCCGCCCGCCAGCGCCGCCTTCGCGGCGAAGCTCGGTGTACCAGGCGTCGAGCTCAGCGGTGCGGAGCCGTCGCAGAGACACGTTGCCCCAGCGGGGGAGAATCCGCCGGTCGATGATCGAGCGGTAGCCGTCGGCCGTGGTCGGCGACCAATCGAGCTCGCCTCGCGAGTACCACAGCTCAACGAGCTCGCCGACGGTGCCGGCGCTGGCGGTGATCACCCCGTCGTCGACCCGGGTGACCAAGCGGGCCAACTCCTTCTCAGCATCACGCCGGGAGCCCTTCACGGTGCGCGAGACGTACTGCTTCTTGCCGGTCTTGTCGTTGCGTCCTGCGTAGACCCGAAGCTCCCAGCTCCGTTCACCTCGCTTGCGAATCGACCCGGCCATGGGCTCTAGCATGCCACGATCCGGACATTGGATGGGCAATTATGCCTCTGGATGGGCAACTCCGTGGCCTTGATCTCGAGGTTTACCCCATCTGAACAGGCCTTTTGCAGTGCCCCCGGGCAGAATCGAACTGCCGCACACGGTTTAGGAAACCGATGCTCTATCCACTGAGCTACGGGGGCTCACCGACGCCTCGGCGATCGCCGCCGAGGATATCCGGGGGTGCAGGGGCTCACGCCGGTCGGCTACCTCACGAAATCTCTCAGTCACGGATCAGGGAGTCGGCCTTCTCGACATCCTTGTGGAATACCCGGGCTATCCAGAGCGCGTCGCCGAGGTTGTCGCACTTGTACCAAAGCCCTTTGGTCGGGCCGATTCGGGTGGACCGGGGCAATTCCCGAATCACGCCTTCGATCTTGCTCGAATTGAAGCGGCTGGACTGGCACACCAGAATTCGTCTGTCGGTGACCACGACACCTCGGTAGGCCTTGGTGACGATGATGATCCAGAAGCTGACCAGTACCCACCACGGGCTCTTGGCCTGAGCGACGAACACGGCCTCGATCGACTCCCCATCGTGAAGGTACTGCTGGGCATTCGAACTGAGCTTGTCGCGTATCGCCATGGCCGCAGAAGCTACCAGCAGTTCATTCGGCCGGGGAAGACGGCGCATGCATCCACCGGTGAGCCCACTGTCACACCATCATCG
The DNA here is from genome assembly GCA_964509555.1 of uncultured Acidimicrobiales bacterium. Classification (GTDB taxonomy): domain Bacteria; phylum Actinomycetota; class Acidimicrobiia; order Acidimicrobiales; family Aldehydirespiratoraceae; genus SZUA-87. Next base: position 1,225 of record CAZDYO010000414.1, on the reverse strand, counting down.
GGCCCTTTGTCCCTACTCGATCCTGGTCATGTCCGTACATTTGAAGACAAGCCCAAAGGGCAGAAAGGAAGGCCCAAATCGGGCCGAACCGGAGGTTTCAAAATGCGAAATCACAAGCTAGTTCTCATCGGCGCAATCATTGCTCTGGCCACCATCGCAGCCAGCTGCGGAGACAGCGGATCGTCGTCGGCTCCAGCCGCCACCACGACCACGGCAGCGGCACCGGCAGCCACCTCGCCCGACGATGGCAACACCGTCTACGTCACGGCGAACGACACCAAGGGAGTCGAGGCAGAGATGTCCTACGACGTCTCGACCGCGACGGTCAAGGCCGGAGAGGTCACCTTCGTTCTCGACAATCTCGGCACGGTCGAACACGAGGTCGTCATCATCAAGACCGACGTCCCCTTCGATCAGCTCGAGATCGGCAGCGATGACCGAATCAGCGAAGACCTCAGCGTTGGTGAGATATCGGAGACACCGGCCGGCGAGTCGGCTTCTGTCCAGCTGAAGTTGGAGCCGGGCAACTACGTCCTCGCTTGCAACATCGAAGGCCACTACCGCCTGGGCATGCGGGCAGCGCTCACCGTCACCGCCTGATCCGCCCCCAGTAATACCAAGTGTGAAATTGGCCCTGTCCGTGCGCAACACGGACAGGGCCTTTCGATTCCCGGGAACGATCGATCAGCCCCCGCGAACCGCTTGGGCGTAGCCGTTCCGCTTGGCTGCGAGTTGGGTGGCGAACACGGCGGCCTCGGTGCGGGTGTCCATGCCCAGCTTGCGCAACATTGCCGACACGTAATTCTTGACTGTCTTCTCCGACAGATGAAGGTGCTCGCCGATGCTCCGGTTGGTCAACCCTTCGGCAACGAGTTCGAGAAGCTGTCGCTCACGCTCGTTGAGGGCGGCAAGGCGTTCTTCGTCTCCCGACTGACCGGCACGAAGCCGATCAAACATTCGGTCGGTTAGGCGCGGGTCGACGAGCGACTGCCCGTTCTGGACCGCCCGTACCGAATTCACGAGTTCGTGACCGGCCACTCGTTTGAGCACGTATCCCGAAGCCCCAGCGTTGATCGCCGCGAACAGCGTGTCATCATCCGAAAATGAGGTTAGGACCAGCGTCTTGACGCCCGGGGCAAGTTTCTTCATGGCCTCGCAGACCTCAACACCACTGCCATCTGGTAAGACGATGTCCACGAGGGCGACATCGGGCTTCGTATGGGCG
>CAZDYO010000413.1:0-3073 GCA_964509555.1 uncultured Acidimicrobiales bacterium | reverse complement strand
CCTGTCGACCGGAGAGACATTCCCGATCGGTGGAGGTCTTGCCCCTCTGTTGAGCGCCGATGGCGGATCCGCTTGGTTCGACAACCCGGCCGCTGGACCGAGCGCCTCACGAATCAATTGGATCAGCGGAAGCTCAACCGATTTGGTGAGCCTTCCGGAGAAACTGAACATCGTCGACGACCGCCTCACCTTTCCACGTGGTGTTGCGGTGAGCCCCGACGGCGGCTCGGTGGTGTTCATCCCATCGCCCGACGAGAACGGGAGAGTATCGGCTCAGTCGGCGGTTGTGATCGACACCGGTGAGATCCTTACGTTGCTTCCTCTCGGCGACGGTTCGTTCACCGGCGGTGCATCGTTCAGCGCCGATGGCAACACGATCATGTTCGGCACCGGTAATGGCTTGATCACCTTCGACATCGCGGCTCGACGGGCATCGACGGAGCCAATCACATGCGATGTTGCTGCCACCTGGATACGCCGGCCCGCCGACGTGATAGAGGTGTCCCCCGGCCAGTGGGCGGTTGCCCTCACCCCGCCGAGCCTCGCGGGCAATGAGGACTTCTTCGCCGCGATCGTCGACACATCGATGGGTGCCTGTGATGTGTTCGCAAGCATCGCCGTTCCTGATGATGGCCCGGCATCTCTGGTTTCGTTCGATCTGGTCGGAGGGTCGTCGTCATCGGTCGTCGGTCTTTCAGTGATCGACAGTTCGGTCACGGACATAGATCGGTTTCCGGGCGGCGACTACAACCGGTCACTGTTGGTAGACCTCTCGAAGCGTCCCGCCGGAGCCGAGTTGCGATACGCGGATGGCCTCTGGACTGTCGCGGGCTGACCCTCGGACTACTTGGCCGGGGCCTGGCCGCTCCAAGCCATGGCGGGGTCGTTGATTTCAACCACCTCGGCCTCGTCGGTGAAGGCCAGGAAACGATCAAACGTGCGCAGGAACCAGCGGTCGTGGGTGACACAGACGACTGTTCCCTCAAATGTCTCGAGACCCGTCTCCAAAGCTTCGGCAGATGCAACATCGAGGTTGTCGGTGGGTTCGTCAAGCAGCAGGAGGTTGGTTCCGTCGAGCTCCAGCAAAAGGATCTGGAACCGGGCCTGCTGACCACCGGAGAGAGTGTCCCACGGTTGTTCGGCGGCGTGATCGAGTTCGTATCGGCGTAGTCGCGACATCGCCGACCCTCGCGAGAGGTCGCGCTTGGCAAGAATGTCGACGAGAGTGCGACCACGAAGCTCGGGATGGTCGTGGGTCTGGTTGAACAGGCCGGGCTTTACCCGCGCCCCAAGCTTCCATTCACCGACGTGGTCGATTTCGACTCCGGCCACTAGCCGAAGGAAGTGTGATTTTCCGGTGCCGTTCCGGCCGACCACGGCGAGCCGTTCGCCGAACCACACCTCGAGATCGAACGGGAAGGTGAGGTCGGTCAGTTCGAGCCCCTCGCAGATCAATACCCGCTTGCCGGTTCGGCCGCCGTGCAGCTGCATGTCGATCTTCTGTTCGCGGGCCTTCTCGGCCGGTCTGTCGGCCTCGTCGAAGTGGCGAAGCCGGGTCTCTGCTGCACGGGCACGGCTGGCGTTGGCATCGCTCATGGCGGCCCGACGCTTCTGTTCCCGCATGTGGTTGACCAGGCGCCGACGCTCTTCAGCCCACCGGCGTTGTTCCTCGTCGATGAGAGCCAGGCGGTGCTGACGGGCCTCGCCCCATGTGGCGAAGGAATCGCCGTGGGTCCATGCTCCTCGGGCTTCGATGGTGACGACCTTGTCGGTGGCCTGGGCCAGCAGCTCTCGATCGTGGCTCACGAACAGTATCGACTTGGTCGATGCCCGGATCCGTTCGGCCAGCCATTCTTTGCCGGGCACGTCGAGAAAGTTGTCGGGCTCGTCGAGAAGAAGAACATCGTGTTCGGACTGGAACAGAAACTCGAGGGCCAGGCGCTTCTGTTCGCCTCCGGAGAAGGTCGACATTGGCCGTGACTCCAGTTCGCGCCACGGTTCACCAGTGACCCGATGTGCGCATTTCTCCCATGTGACCTCGGCGTCGTAGCCGCCGACACTCTCCCATCCCTCCAGCGCCTTGGCGTAGGCCATGGCATCCACGGCGCCCTCGGCAAGACCTGATTCGGCACGAGCCAGGCGGCGCGCTGCCTCCCTTGTCTCGTTGTTGGAGAGCGACAGGTAGAGATCCCGAAGGGTGACGGCCGAGTCGAGAGACCCGACCAACTGTGTCATCACCCCCAGCGAGCCTTGCAGGGAAATGGTGCCGGATGCGCCGGTCTCTGCACCTGATACCAAGCGCATCACTGTGCTCTTGCCGGCACCGTTCGCTCCCACAAGCGCCACATGTTCGCACTCGCCGACAGAAAACGAGACGTCATCAAGGAGCATCTTGCCTCCGGGTAACGACCATCCCAGATGACTGACATTCAACGATCCCAAGGCGGGTCAACCTATCCGACAAGCCCGCCCGCGGGTTCGGGCATTATCGGAGGCAGGGGTCCGTGGGGGTGATGATCCCCAGGTGGTTCTCAACCGCCTGCGCAGCTTCAAGCGCCAGGTCCTCGCGCCATTTGTCGGCGTAAATCTGCACACCACCGGCCAGCCCGCCGTCGGTAACGCCGGTGGGTACGCACACGCTCGGCAGACCCAGCACGTTTCCGGGGGTGATGAAACGCAACCGGTCGGTTGAGGTTTCGACTCCGATGTCGGGATCCAGGTCGGCATCGTGTTTGAAAGGTTCGTTGGCCCAGGTGGGGCCAACCACCACCGGGTGATCGACGAAGAACTCGGCCCATAGACGTTCTAGGCGGCGACGCTCGACGTTGGCGAGTTGCGCCGGCATTGCGGAGGAGGGGTAGGCGGCAATGAGCCGTTCGAGCAGTCCGACCGCATCGTCGGACAAGAATCCCGCGAGCAGAGGGAGCGTGAACTCAAGATCGAAACTGAGCGTGTAGGCCCAAAGGTCGTTGACCAGCTGAAGCTCGGGAGGTGTGGCTTCGATTACTTCCCAGCCGGCCTCTTCGAGTGCCTTGCCCGCGGATGCGATGGAGTTGAGCACGCTGCTGCCGAC
>CAZDYO010000412.1:0-3104 GCA_964509555.1 uncultured Acidimicrobiales bacterium | reverse complement strand
TTTCCGACGAACGCCCGCCAGCGTCGGCCGCGAGGAAGCGGCGGGACTTCCGGGGTCGAGGCTGGGGGTGGGGCGAACTGCGGCCGACCGAGAACACCGCCGGGGGGAACGGAGTCGGTCGGCCGGGGGGGAGTGGCCGAGAATGGAGGGACGGGCCACTCGCGGGTTGGGGGAGCGCCGCCGAACACCGACTGGGGCGACCCCCATGGATCTGCCACCGGTGTTGGCTGCTGAAGTGTGGGGTTGGCCGTACCACCCGGCGGCGGCGGCGGGGGTGGTACGGCCGGATTTTGGCCCGCCGGGCGGACAACGACACCATCACGGGGAGGGATGGGGACAGAGGCGGCTGGGGGGACTACCGCGGTGTCGTGTTCTGGTGTCGCGTTCATCGCTCCGGCGGGCCGGCTCGACGGCTGGGGGGACTGACCGTCGTGCGAATCGTTGATCGGGTCTCGATCCATGTGCTGACCGTATTCGTGGGGGGCGAAAAGAACCGTAAGCAGATACGAAAATCGGCAGAAAGTCGCTCAGACGGCGGGCTGGTTGTGGCTTCTCGGCAACCGAATGACGAACGATGATCCACTACCGACCGTGGAATAGAGATCGACACGACCGCCGTGGGCCTGAGCGATCTGTTGGACGATGGTGAGCCCCAGCCCGGATCGCCCCTCTTCGCGGGCCTTCGAGCCGTCGCCCCGCCAGAATCTCTTGAAGACATGGAGTTGGTCGGCGGGCTCGATACCGGGGCCCTCGTCGGTGACCGAGACCCAGACCCCGTATTCGTCTTCTCCGGCCCCGACACGAACCGTGGAGCCGGCGGGGGCCAGCCTCACGGCGTTGGCCAGCAGGTTGGCGATTGCCCGTCGGATCGCCGGACCGTCGCCGCAGACCGGCAGGGCCTCGTCGGCCACCGACGCCTGCAGGGTCAGATCGTGGGCTTCTGCGAGGGTGGCGAACTCCCCCGCGAGGTCGCACGCGACCTCCCCGAGGTCGAGATCCTCCTCACGCGTGGGGCGGGTTCCGTGGCGGGCGTAATCGAGCAGGTCGTCGACGAGCGTGGACATTCGTGATGCCGATCTCCCGACCACTTCGCTGGCGGCCCGGTAGTCGTCGACATCGGAGTTGGGGTCGTCGAGAACCACATCAATGTTGGTGCGGATCACCGCAAGGGGATTGCGCAGTTCGTGGCTGGCCTCATGGATGAAATCCCGCTGGGAGGCGAAGGCCTCGTCGATTCGGCTGAGCATGTCGTCGAACGTGTCGGCGAGCTGCTTGAGTTCGTCGTCGCGACCCTCGAGGTTGATGCGACGCGACAGGTCGGTGGCCTGTATGTCGCGGGCGACACCGGTTATCCGACCCACCGGTCGCAACACGATGCCGGCCACGAACCAGCCCACTCCGAGACTTCCGACGAACAACACGCCGAGGGCGCCGAACGCGTAGTTGCGGAGCTGATCGAGCGCTTTGGTGTTGATCTCCCTCTCGAACACGGCCAACGGATCGGCCACCTGAAACTCGAACTGGCCGAGCATGGGTTCGCCGTTGGTCCCGCGAAAGAGAATCTGCGCTCGTTCGGTGTGGGACACGTCTTGGTTCTCGAGGCTGCGGGCGAGGCCCGCGTAGATGCCACCCACGACTATTGCTCCGAGCCCGAACAGCAGTACCGAGTACAGGACGGTGAGCCGGAAGCGGATCGATCCGCCGATGCCGCGGATGTGGCGCTCGACCGCTGGGGTCGTGCTCTCAGCCATCGGAGTCGCCGTCGGTGGGGGTCGGGGCGTCGACGAGCAGTCGGTATCCGGATCCGATGACGGTCTCGATGAGCTGGGGTTCGTCGCCTTCGCTGAGCTTGCGACGCAGGGTGCCGACGGTGACCCTGACGGTGTTGGTGAACGGATCCGCGTGTTCATCCCATACATGTTCGAGCAGATGCTCCTGGGACAGCACCTCGTCGGGGTGGTGCATGAAGTAGCGCAGAAGAGCGAATTCCTTGGCGGTGAGGTCGAGCTCGCGGTCGCCCCGGCCGGCCCGGTGGCGGGAATCGTCGAGATGCAGGTCGCCGACGGTCATTACCGCCGCCGGTTGGGCGGTGTCTCTTCTGAGCAAGGATCGGACGCGGGCCGTGAGCTCACCGAACGCGAACGGTTTGACCAGGTAGTCGTCGGCGCCCGAGTCGAGGCCGGTGATCCGATCGTCGACGGTGTCTCGGGCGGTGAGCATCAGAACTCGGGGCACGTGGCCGTCGACCGGCTTGTCGAGAAGGCGACGACAGACCTCGATGCCGTCGATCCCGGGCATGGTGATGTCGAGGCACACCAGGTCGTAGGGGGTGAGCTCGGCCTTGTCGAGCGCTTCCTGGCCGTCGTTGGCCACATCCACGGCGTAGCCCTCGCGCCTCAGCCCGCGGGCCACCGCGTTGGCCAGATCCACTTCGTCGTCGACCACAAGAATTCGCATTGTCGAGACGCTACCCGCCGAGGTCTTTCGCTCGCGCTTATCGTGCGCCACGTTGAGTGCCATCGGTGACATCAGACCACCGTCGACCGAAAGACCGGATCAAGTGACAAACTCAGACGACACGGCGAGGACCCAGATGAATGATCAGCAGTATCCCCTCGAGCGAGCATTGGTGGAGTTGCGACGGGTGATCGTGGGCCAAGTGTTGCTGGTGGAACGACTGCTCGTCACCCTCGTCGCCGGCGGCCATTGTCTGATCGAGGGCCCACCCGGTTTGGCCAAGACGCTGGCGGTTCGCACTCTCGCCGACATCACCGGTGGCACGTTCAGCCGGGTGCAGTTCACCCCCGACCTGCTTCCGTCCGACATTGTGGGCACGCGAATCTTCAAGGCGTCGTCGGAGTCGTTCGATGTGGAGCTCGGGCCGGTGTTCGCCAATTTCGTGCTGGCCGACGAAATCAACCGGGCTCCGGCCAAGGTGCAATCGGCCCTGCTCGAGGTGATGGGCGAGCATCAGGTCACCATCGGCGATGTCACCCACGAGGTGCCCACGCCGTTTCTGGTGCTGGCCACCCAGAACCCGATCGAATCCGAGGGTGTCTATTCGCTGCCCGAGGCCCAGCGTGACCGTTTCCTGATGAAGGTGC
>CAZDYO010000411.1:0-3124 GCA_964509555.1 uncultured Acidimicrobiales bacterium | reverse complement strand
TCCTGAGCTGCGAGAGGCTCGAATACCCGGTACCAAAATCATCGATGGCCAACGAAACCCCGGCCTCCCGCAGAGCCACCAGTTTCTCCATGCCCTCTCCGTCCAATTCCAGAGCAGTGTGTTCGGTAATCTCGAATCCCAATCTCGATGGGTCGAATCCGCCTTCGATTGACGCCCTCGCGAAACCGACGACGCCATCTTCTCTCACCTGACTCGGAGACAGGTTGACCCAAACACGTCCGGGCATTTCAGCCCTGTCGAGCGCCGACGCGAACGACATGGAGTCGGTGAGAACACGAACTCCCATTTCGGGCATCAATCCCTCGGATGCCAACATCCGGAGGAAGACATCCGGGGCCAGCACACCACGAGTCGGATGCACCCACCGCACCAGCGCCTCATACCCGATGTCGTCTCCGGTGGCGAGATCTATCACCGGTTGGAACCAGGTGACGATCTGTCGACTACGCAAAGCTCCGTGGATGTTGCTCAGAAGATCGGCTTTCTCAAACTCTGCCAACCTCATCTGCTCGTCGAATTCCACGAATCCGACCCGCGGTCTCTTCTTCGCTTCGCGCAGAGCCACACCGGCCGATTTCATCAGGCCCTCGGCACCCCCGTCCGGCACCGGCCTCGCCACGCCGACGGCCACGCGGACGGAACTCGATATCCCTCTGCTGCGACGACGGGCTTCGAGCCTCGACCTAAGGACCTGCAGGAACCGCCCAATGGACCGGTGTTCGACCATGACAGCGAATCGGTCGCCGCCAATCCGTGCCACCGGGCGTCCACCGGAAAGTGCCCTCAATTCCGCGGCTACCACTCGGAGGAACTCGTTGGCAGCCGCGAAGCCGTGAAGCCTGTTGAGATTGTGGAAGTGGACGAGGTCGAGCTTCGCCACGGCAATGTCTTCGCTGGATTCCTCCAGAATCTCACCGAGCGCCTTCACGAACGCCCCACGGGTCAGGAGACCGGTGAGTTCGTCAGTGTTGCGCGCCACCTCCACTTTTCGCGTCAGATTCGACAGTTCGCTCTTGTCGCGGACAAACAGGATCTGGCCCCGTTGCTCACCGACCGCATGATCGACCACCTTGGCCTCCACCGGAACCGTGCCTCCGAATCGGTGATTGACCTCGGTCGCCACCATGCCAATGGTCGGAGCCCGCTCCGCGCTCTTGCCATAGCGGATCGCGAACTCCCGTTCGATATCGGAAAGCGGCTCGGCCAACACGGTCTTGAGATGGACGCCGACCAACTCGTCGGGTCTCCATCCGAATATTGTCTCGACTGACTCGCTGGCCGATCGTACTATCTGATCGGCGTCGATCATCACGACCGCGTCGGCCACCGAACCCATGATGACCTCAACCAGATTGTTGGCCAGTTGGGCGTCAGTGCGGTCGCTGAGTCGGTCGGAAATGTCGGTGAATGTGACCAGCGTGGCAGCGAAGGTGCCCCGGTGCCATACTGGCCAGGAGCGTATACGGATGAGCACGATCCGGCCCGAGGAGTTCACATATTTCATTTTCGCGTCGGCCTCGGATTCGCGGACCACATCACCGTCAGGGCCGCAGGCGGTCCGGGAAATCTGATGGCGGATATTCGCCGGTAGCAGATCCGTGAACGAACCATCGTCCACCTCGGGTGGTTCGCAATCCAACAGAATGGATACGGCGGGGTTGGTGAAGGCGACGCCACCATCCGGTCCGAATACCGCGAGGCCGATCGTGTGAGACTTCGCTACAGACTCCACAGCCGCCATGGCCAGCGGCATGAAATCCGCCGGGAGGAAGGTATCACTCATCGTGTGTGCGGTCCTATCGGATGGACGCGTGACCGACGACCATGGTGCCATCGACATCTCAGAAACCCCCAGAAGGCTATATGTCCGCTGCCATCTTGTAAACCCATTCTTCATTGGTCTCGTCCCATCCGGACAGCCGCCTTGTTGGTGAGTCCCGTGTGGTGGTGCGGTTCGGGATCATCGCCGTATTGCTGGGCGCCATCTTTCGATTCTCAGAAATGACGAAACGAACTGAGAGGAACGCCACACGATGACCGCACCTGATTCTGCCTGGAACGCTCTCACTGCCGCGGTGAGTTCTTCCGAATCGCCGCTGGCGGCCAATCTGGCCGAGATCTTGGCGGACACGATCCGGGGGTTGACCGAGGCTCAACCGTCCGCCCGGATTGGTGCTGAACCAAACGACGGACGATGTCGCGGACGAACCGGGGCAACCGTCACCGCGACCCGCTCGTGTCGACCCCGGTCGGTGATCTCAGCGCCGGGTTCCTGAAGTTGAGGATGGGCTCAATCTTCCCGGAGTTGGTCGAACCGAGACGGCGGATTGAGCAAGTGCTGGGTTAGGAGACCAGCATCTCCAAGTCATCGGCATCTCTGACCTGTGAGAATACCTACGCCGATGTGACGGGGCTCCGTAACCGGGACCTGTCCCGCCAGACGTACGTTCACGTCTGGTCAAACAACCCCATCGATCACCTCGACCGAGATCTGAAATGACGAGCCGACATCGCGCCAATCTAGAAGTCCCCGGTTGCACGGATGGGGTTGGTGGGGGTGATCATGCCGCGTGTGTGGTCTCGTAGTCGAGAGAGCTGAGCCATTGTTGTAGCTGTGGCGGCGGTGGTGGATCACCCGCATATCGTGACCAGGCCTCGATCCATTCGAAGATCACGGCGTCGGGTGATGGCCATCACCTCTAGCACTTCACGAGAGAACGCCCGGGCGGCATCGTCGGAGTAGGTGAGCGAGTGGAAGCCAGTGATCGTTCCAAGACGCTAGACGACCCCCCGGCGGGGGCGAGACTGGGGCAATGAACGACGCTGTCGACACACTCGAGAGATGCGATGAATGCGGGTTTGATACCGCGCCTGGAGCGACCAAGACACGGTGAACACGCACCGGGATGCCGCCGGCTTGTTGCAAACGTGGGCCGAACCTGTGATCAGTACCGGAGACGACCTCGTCAATGCTCGGCCCGGTCTCGGCGTGTGGTCACAGCCGAGTACATCGACCATGTTCGCACCTCTCTCTAGGGCAGCCGGTTCCTGATCGACCTCGCCCGTACCGAACCCGGCCACGATCTCGGCCCATTGTTCGTGT
>CAZDYO010000410.1:0-3131 GCA_964509555.1 uncultured Acidimicrobiales bacterium | reverse complement strand
GCGGGTGGCGATCTCGAGACTGTCACGGGCCGCAATCGCCGCCGCGCCCGACTTGAGCTTGCCGGCGAGCAACGACAGCCTGGCCTCCTGCCACAGCGAAGCGCTGTCGGCCGAGGAGGAGCCGTCGCAGCCAATCCCGACCGGGCATCCCGCGGCCCTCAGGTCGACGACCGGCGCGATGCCGGACGAAAGGATCATGTTGGAACTGGGACAATGCGCGATGCCCACCCCGGCCGCACCCAGGCGTCGCACCTCGTCGGGGTCGGGACGAACCACGTGAGCCCCCCAGGAACGATCGCTCATCCATCCGACGTCTTCGTAGTAGTCGACCGGCCGCATACCGAAACTGGCCATCGAGAACTCGTCGTCTTCGGCGTTCTCAGCCAGATGTGTATGGAGCCTCACATCGAGGCGCTCGGCCAATTCGGCGCTACGGACCAGCAGATCGCGGGTGACCGAGAACGGTGAACACGGGGCCAGGGCGATTCGGACCATCGCGCCGTGGGAACGATCGTGGTGACGGGTCACATGACGTTCGGACTCGGCAAGGATGTCGTCTTCGTCGCGCACCGCGTCGTCGGGCGGCAGGCCACCGTCCTTCACCGACAGGCTCATCGATCCGTACGTCGGGTGGAATCTCATGCCGAGATCGACCGCAGCCTCTATCTCGGCACCCAGCAGATCCCCGGCGCGGGGCGGATGCAGATAGTGATGGTCGGAGGATGTGGTGCATCCGCTCATGGCCAACTCGACCAGCCCAACCCACGCGGCCACGTTGACCGCCTCTTCATCGAGGGCCGCGGTCCACAACGGGTAGAGCGACTGCAGCCACCCGAACAGCGGCGCCGAGGTCATGGGCGGGTAGGCGCGGGTGAGGTTCTGGTAGAGGTGATGGTGGGTGTTGATGAGGCCCGGAGTGACCAGGCAGCCGGCAGCGTTGATACGGCGGGACGCCTCGGGCACCTGATCGGCCGGACCCCCCACGCCCGAAACAAGGCCGTTGGTGATGGCGATCCATCCGCCGCGGATCTCGCGGCGATCGTCGTCGACGGTGGCCAACAGTTCGGCGTCGTGGATCAACAAATCAGCGGTTGAATCAACGGCTGAAGCGGCGGGGGAACTCATGTCGTTGCTCACCCTGCTCACCCTATGTTCCGCGCCTAGACCTCCGCCTCCCCAACACCTACAATACGCGGTGACTTCGTTTGGCCAGGATATCCATATCGACATCAACCGTCTTCTCGACCGGCTGGCGGCGCTCGCCGAGATCAACCCCATAGAGGGCACCGCGGGGTGCTCACGTCTGGCGCTCACCGACCACGACAAGGCCGGCCGCGACTTGGTCGTGTCGTGGATGAGAGACCTCGATCTCGACATTTCGATCGATGGTGTCGGCAACGTGGTGGCCACCATTCCGGGCGAGATCGACGGTCCTCCCGTGATGTGCGGCTCCCACATCGACACCGTTCCCACCGGCGGACGCTACGACGGCAACCTTGGGGTGCTCGGTGGAATCGAGGTCATCGAGACCCTCCGCACCGCCGGTATCACCCCTCACCGACCGATAGCCGTCGGCTTCTTCACCGACGAGGAGGGCGCCCGGTTCCAGCCCGACATGCTCGGCAGCCTGGTCTACGTGGGTGGAATGGCTCTCGAGGAAGCCCACGACATCACCGGTATCTGGGGCAAGACCGTCGGCGAGGAACTCGAGCGCATCGGCTATCTGGGCACCGCGCCGCTGCCGGCCGCTCCGCCGGCGGCCTACGTCGAACTCCACATCGAGCAGGGCCCGGTCCTCGAGGCCGAGGGGTTCACGATCGGTGCACTCACCGGCGTTCAGGGCATCAGTTGGACCGAATTCACGCTCACCGGACAGTCCAACCACGCCGGCACAACGCCGATGGCGCTGCGCCACGACCCGGGGCTGGTCGCCTGCCGCGCGGCCGCGTTCGTGCGCGAGCTGGCTCTCGAGCTGGGCCACCCCCAGGTCGGCACGGTCGGCCGGATCGAGCTCGATCCCAACCTGGTCAACGTCGTGCCCGCCACTGCCACCTTCACCGTCGATGTCCGTAACACCGACAACGACGTGCTGCTCGAAGCCGAACGACGCATCGCCGAGTTCATCGAGGGGGCCGCGGCCGAAGAAGGCGTCTCGGTGGCTTCCCGCAAGTTGGCCCGCTTCGATCCGGTGGCGTTTGATCCCGCGGTGATCGACAAGGTGGAGGCCGCGGCCGGGGCGCTCGGCCACAGCGTGAAGCGCATGCCCAGCGGTGCCGGACACGATGCCCAGATGCTGGCCCGGGTCTGCCCGACCGGCATGATCTTCGTGCCGAGCCACAAGGGCATTTCCCACAATCCCGCCGAACACACCGACCCATCCGACATAGAGGCAGGAGCCAACGTGCTACTGAATGTCCTCATGGAACTGGCTGCACAATGAACAAAGAGTCGATCCCCACCGATCCCGACGCTGCGGCGGCGGCCGCCCATGAGGAGGCACCAAGCCGACCCCTGCGGGTGGCAGCCGGCCAGCTCGGGCCGGTCAACCGGGCCGATTCGAGGGCATCGGTTGTCGACCGGTTGGTCGCCCTGATCGACGAGGCCGCTGGTCAGGAGGTCGATCTGGTGGCGTTCCCCGAGTTGGCCCTCACCACCTTCTTCCCTCGTTGGTTCATGCCATGGGAGGAAGCCGAACAGTTCTACGAGACCGAGATGCCGGGCCCCGAAACCCAACGGCTGTTCGACGCGGCCAAGGCCCACGGCATCGGGTTCACACTGGGGTATGCCGAACGAACCCCCGACGGCCACCACCGCAACGTGCAGATCATGGTGGAGCGTGACGGGTCGATCGTCGGCCACTACTTCAAGGTCCACGTGCCGGGTCATCGTGAGTACGAGCCCTGGCGGGAGTTCCAGCATCTTGAGCGGCGCTACTTCGAGCAGGGCGACGAGTTCCCCACTTGGCGAGCGTTCGATGGGGTGGTGGGCATGGCCACCTGCAACGACCGTCGCTGGCCCGAGACCTATCGCTGCCTCGGTCTGGGCGGCGCCGAGTTGGTGATGATCGGCTACAACACGCCCCTTCACTACGCCCCAGATCCGAGCCAGGACCGCCTGGCCGGGTTCCACAA
>CAZDYO010000409.1:0-3131 GCA_964509555.1 uncultured Acidimicrobiales bacterium | reverse complement strand
ACCGTGTCACCTACGTCGGCGACGTGAAATACAAGCTCACCAGCGACGGCCGGGCACGGGCCAGCGACTACTACCAACTGCTCGCCTATTGCACCGCCCTACATCTCAGCGAAGGGGTGCTCGTCTACTGCCTCGCCGACGGCGACCCCCCAAAGCGGATCGTCGACGTGAACCACACCGACATACGCCTGCGCACATACCCGATCGATCTGCGTGGCGACACCGAATCGGTCGACCGATCGATCAACAACCTGGCCGTCTGGATCGCCCGACGGTCGCAAGAATCCCGGAGAGCAGCATGAGCGATACAAGCCGGCTTCATCAACGAGCACGGGCCGCACTGACCGCGTTGGTGGCCGAGTCCGGCGGGCCGAACGGAACCGGTCAAATCAAGACCGGATCGCTCGTGGTGCTGAAGGAACTCTTCACCGACCGGTTCGTGCCTCGCGGACAGCCTCACCCCGACGGGCTGCTCGTCAACGTCGACGGGTGGCACGCCTTCCAGGAACTCGTGGAGATCGCCGACCCAAACCGCTGGGACCGGCTCCGGGCAGCGGTCTACAGCGAGCTCGAAGACGACGGCTGGGACCGGATCAACAAGCCCCGCGGGTCGCAATTCGTGATCCCCCGGCGACTGCTTGACGGCGCGGGCAAGATACGGCCGGTGGTGATCCTCACATGGAACCCCGACAACTGGGGGTCAGATGAAGAGTGGGAGTCGCTGGTTGACTCGTGGCCGACAGTTCCCGACAGTTGGACCCGGTGGAGTACCGGACATCGTTCCTCGGGAATCTCCCCCGGCGACCATGCAGTGCTGCTGAGGCAAGGTCGGGAACGAGGACTGCTGGCCATCGGGCAGTTCACCACCGAATGCTTCACGGCGCCCCACTGGAACGACGAGAACAAGGACGGCAACTACGCCGACATTGACTGGAAACAAGCCGTCCACATCGACGACCGGATTCCCACCGACGAGCTGATCGAACTCGTGCCCGAAGTGCCGTGGAACTCGCTATTCGCCTCCGGTGTCCAGGCCCCACCGGCCGGAGCCAGGAAGGTACTCGACCTGTGCCGCGGACGGTTCGGTGAGGATGTCGACGAGCCCTTGCCATCGAACCTTCCGGATCCCGATTCCGAACGACGCCGACTCCAGGGGCTTGAAAGCTGGGCCCACTTCATGCTCTCCAGCGTCCTCGCCGGCGGCCGTCCACCCGGCTGGAATCGACGCCATGGCCCATCGGAATTCGGTCGCGAGGTGATCCGCGTGATCGACGAGATGACGTTCGGCGACAATCGCGCCGACCCGCCCGATCTCTACTGGGAGTTCCGCCTCGACAAGCGCCCCCAAGACGACCAGAACGGCTGGCCCGACATTGCCATGGCGTGGCCCGATCGAATCATGCTCGTCGAGCTCAAGACTGATCCCGGAAGTATTCGCGACGGCCAGCTCGACTGGTATCTGCAACTCGGAGCGGTCAACCATCCCAACAGCCAGATCGACATGCTCTTCATCACCAGGGACCCCGTGCCCGAGCCTCCACCCGACATGCCCACCGGCGCCAGGTACGCCAACCTCACATGGAGAGGCCTCGCCGGAGAACTCACCACCATCTCCGAGATCTGCGACGACGGTGACCGCCAGGTCATCTCTCGCTACATCGAGATGCTCGACGAGTTGGGCGTGCTCGACGCCGGCGAGTCCCGGGCCACGCCGCCAACCCCGACCGTCGCCACGACCGCCACCCCGGATGGATGGTTGGATCAGGCCGTCGCTATCGCAGGGTCCACCGCCCGCGACGGAGTTCAGCGGGCCCTCGACGTTCGCTTCGCCTCGTGGGACGAGGTCAAGCTCGCTGCCGACCGGGTGAGAGACTCGCTCGACGGAACTCCCGCAGCGGACCATGTCCAAGCGTGGCGGTGGCGGACGGCCTCGAGCGGAGAACCGCTGACCACATCCGGAGCCGAGGTCGGCTGGGAGTTGCGCTTCTCGCGGCTCAACGACTGAGTGATTGTCTCACCCCGCTGAAATACTCGACATCACTTTCCCCGTATGCACACGCACCAACGAGGGAAGTCATGTCAATCGAACCGTGGATCGCCCACGATCATCCAGAACGACCACTTGAGCGGGGGGCCTGGATCTGTGGCTGCCGTGCCTGCCAGATCGCTCTCCGGGCGTCGATGGCGACCAACCCAGGTCTCCGACTTGTGGCCAAGACCGCCATCGGGCGGGAGATCGTTGGCGGATCGTCGAAACACGGCATCGACCACGACGAGTCAGTCACACATGGCTGGCTCGAGGTGTTCGTCGCGTGAGGCGTGTGTCGCCGGTGTCATCTACGACGCCCACCTCGACGAACTTCGTGACGAAGGATTGATCTGATGCCACACACCAAGAACTTCAGCGAACTCCGCGAGGAGGCCCGTCGAGATCCGCTGCGCTCACGTCGGATCGACGAGGCCAAGCAGCGGGCCGTCGACGAGATCGAGTCGTATCGACTTGGCGAGTTGCGCAAAGCGCTCGGCGTCACCCAGGCCGAGCTGGCGGAGATGATCGGCAAAACGCAGTCGGCGGTGTCTCAATTCGAACACGGCGAGATCGGTCTCTCGATCGAGTTGCTTCGCTCGATCGTTCATCAGCTAGGTGGAGAGGTCGAGATAGCCGCGGTGTTCAACGACCGCCGTGTCCTGCTCGATACCTGACCTCAGTCCCACGAGATGACCATCTCCGGCGGGATCTCGCGCAGGTGACGATCCCCGCACACCGGGCATTTCCACGGCGGAGGCCCGGCCAGCATCTCGACTTCGGCCCCGCACTCGTCGCACGGCTCGGGCGGCTTCTCCGGCGGCTCGGAGCTCGGGGCGCCATGGTGCTCACGCCAGACGGCGGTCATCCCGCGATGGGCCGAACACACTGCCGGGAACGACTCGCTCATCATCCCGAACCCGACACACAGGTCATCGCTCTCGAAACCGCAGGCCTCGCATCGGTACCTCGCCGTGTCGCCCATCCCGTCACTGCCTTCTCTCAACCGCGTCTGGTGGGCTGCAGTCTCGCAGGTCCCCGGCCAAGCCCCGGCGCCCAGCGGCTACGTTCTCTGCGTGACGGCCGCACGGTTCACCTCTCGCGA
>CAZDYO010000408.1:0-3139 GCA_964509555.1 uncultured Acidimicrobiales bacterium | reverse complement strand
CGAGGCCGACGGGTTCAGGCAGGCCAAGCGCTGATCACCAGAGGTTGATCGCCCCCACCGACTTGACGTGGGGATTCGACAGGAGCGCGTCCTGCACCGAGTCCGGCACCGCCGAGCCAGTGGCCACAACCATCAACGCGGCCACCCCATCGGAGGTCTCGCCGATGTGCATGTTGGAAATGTTCACCTCGGCGTCGCCGAGCGCCGAGCCCACCACGCCGACCATCCCGGGTGTGTCGTCATTGCGGACCACGAGCATGTGTTGACCGGGCCGGATCTCGAGACTGTGGCCGTCGAGGTTGATCACCCGGAAATCGCCGTCGAGAGCCGAGATCGTGCCGGTGATCGAGTGGCCACCGCCACGCAGCGACACGATCCCGCTCCTGGCGCTGGGGTCATCGACGGTGACCGTGCGCACCTCCAGACCCCGTTCCTCGGCGAGGGTCAGTGCGTTGACATAGCTCGCCGGCTGATCGCTCACCTGCGACATGAGACCCTTGACCGCCGCCAGAACCGCATAGCGGGGATCGACTCCGGCTATTTCGCCCCGGAACTCGACATCGAGTGATTCAGGAAGCGAGTCGACCAGGAAGGCGTAGATGGCGCCGAGGCGCTCGGCCAGAGGGAGGAACGGCTTGAGCACCTCAGTGGCCTCTCCGGCGTCGACGTTGACCGCGAACGGCACGAAGTCACCGGCAAGGGCCAGCTGGACCTGCTCGGCAATGGTGATGCCGGCCTTGTCCTGGGCCTCGCGGGTGGACGCCCCGAGATGAGGGGTGACGACAACACCGGGCACACCGAACAGTGGCGAGTCGATACACGGTTCGGTCTCGAAGACATCGAAGGCAGCCCCGGCTATCCGGCCGTCACGTATGGCCTCGGCCAGCGCGGCCTCGTCGACGATCCCTCCGCGGGCCACGTTCACCAAACGCAGTCCAGGCTTGGCGCCTGCGAGCAGCTCCTTGTCGATCAGCCCGATGGTGTCGGGGGTCTTGGCCACGTGGATCGTCACAAAGTCGGAGGTGGCCATCAGAGTCTTGAGATCAAGCAGTTCGATTCCCGACTTGCGGGCCATCTCCACCGACACGAACGGGTCGTGGGCCACCAGCTTCATGCCAAACGCGGCCGCCCGCTGGGCCACGAGCCTGCCAATTCGACCGAGTCCGATCACGCCCAGGGTCTTGTCGCTCAGCTCGACACCCTCCCACTTGGATCGTTCCCAACGGCCATCGACCAGGGCCGCGTGGGCCTGGGCGACATTGCGGGCCTGGGCAAGTAGCAGCGCCATGGCGTGTTCGGCGGCCGACAGTGTGTTCGACTGCGGAGCGTTGACCACCATCACACCCCTTTGGGTGGCTGCAGCCACATCAACGTTGTCGAGACCGATTCCCGCCCTGCCCACCACCGTCAGATCGGTTCCGGCCCTGATGACGTCGGCGTTCACCTGGGTGGAGGACCTGATGATGATGGCCGCGGCACCCGGTATCGCCTCAATGAGCTGCTCAGGATCAAGGCCCAGCCTCACATCGACCTCGTGGCCTGCCGCTCGAAGCGACTCGAGTCCGGATTCGGCGATCTTCTCGGTGACGAGGATTCGTGACATGACCCAATCATCCCCTTTATCCGACGGCCCACCAACCTTGTTTCAGGTCTGCTTCAGGAAGAAAGGGCCCGATGCAGGAAAGCCGCCACCTGCTCACGCGGCACCGGGTCGGTGGGACAGAATTCCCTGGGACCGCAACCCCGGGTTATACCGACCGCGGCGATTCTCTCGATGTCGGGTTCGAGGCCCATCCCGTCGTCGTCATCGAAGGTGTTGCCCGGTGCCGGCGCAAGATCGAAGGCCCGGGCGAGGAGGGCCGCCATTTCGGCCCTCGTGAGCTGCGTGTAGGGGCAGTAGGCCCGGGGGCCGCAGCCGCGTGTGATGCCGGCAGCGGCGAGCGCGTTTATGGAGGATTCGTGGGTGGACCCGTTGTCGTCGTCGAATCGGTCGACGGAGGACGCCGGGAGATGGAGGGCGTTGACCAACAAGGTGGCCACCTCTCCCCGGCTGAGGATCCTTCTCGGGCAGAACGAGTCGCTCCATGGAGGATTGCAGCCGTGGGTGATTCCGGATTCACCCAGCCAGGCAATGTCATCGCTGAACGTGGTGCCATCGGCGACGTCCCAGAAGCCCGATGATGGCCTGGTCTGAACGATCGGCGCCGGTGGGCCGGCCGGTGTGACCCCTTCGGCGTCGGTGGGAATCCCGCCCCCATGGAATCGACTGCCGGCATTCCAGATCATCCATCCCAGGCCGAGCGCGTCGGCGGCATCGATCTGGGCCCGTACCTGCGTGGATCCGTATCCGCCGAAGTCCTGGAGCCATGGCCGGACCGCAGTGGAGGTGCCCGCCACCCGATCCAGGGCGTTGCGGCTCGAACCGTCGACCACCGGGCCCGGATGGTTGGCCGGCACGGCAAAGCCGAACCATCCGTTGCCCCAATGATTCGGGTAGACCATCGGGGACACGACGTCGACGACACCGGCGAGCGACGAGAGCTGCTGCCCGATACCACCATCGCCGTCGATCGAGGTGATGAATCCGAAAATGTCGGCGGCCACGTCGCAGCCATCAGGCAGGGTGGCCTTGGCGTCGGCCAGGAACCCGGTGATGGTCGACACCCGCACCGAGGCGGAGGATCCGCCATCGAAGACGACCCCCCGAGCGATGCCATCCGGGAAACGCACGTAGTCGAACTGAACCTCGTCGACGCCGGCCGCGCAGGCCTCGGATGCCAACTCCATCGCGTAGGCCCGGGCGTTGGGATCGGTGGGATCGAGGAAATACTGGCCGTTCTTGGAGTAGGGCCGGCCGCTCGATGCGTAGCGGGCGGCCATGTCGGGAAGAGCCCTGCCGGCCACGGGATCCTGGAATGTGACGATTCGCGTGATCACGTCGAGACCGTGAGAGTGGACCTCATCGACGATCGTCTGCAGATCCCAGCGGGACAGGATCGCTCCTGCCTTCGCCCCCCAGGTGGAGGCCGACGACGGGAAGATTCGACCGGACTCGTCCTTGATGTCGACCATCATCGCGTTGAGGGAGGTGCGGTCGGCGAGGGTGAGAAGCTCCTGCCAGCGGGCGGTTCCGGGAATG
>CAZDYO010000407.1:0-3143 GCA_964509555.1 uncultured Acidimicrobiales bacterium | reverse complement strand
GGGCAGGTGCTCGACATGGCCGCCATCACGGGAGCGGCCCACGCGGTCGGAGCGGCGGCGGGGTTCGACCTGGCCCACGCGGTCGGCAACATCGAACTCGACCTTCACGGATGGGGTGTCGATTTCGCGGCCTGGTGCACGTACAAGTACCTCAACGGCGGACCAGGGGGAGTGGGCGGGGCGTTTGTCCACGAGACCCACATCGACGATGCCAGTCTGCCGAAGCTGCTGGGATGGTGGGGCACTGCCAAGGCGACCCGCTTCGAAATGGGGACCACCTACGAGCCCATTCCCACCGTGGAGTCGTGGCAACTGAGCAACGCGCCGATCCTCTCGATGGCCGCTCTGAGGGCGTCACTCGACATCATCTCCGAGGTCGGCGGAATCAAGGAGATGCGACGAAAGTCGGTACGACTGATCCGCTACACGGATTTTCTGCTCGACCGACTGTTGGGCGATCGCATCGAGAGCATCACCCCAACCGCGATCGATGAACGCGGATGCCAGTTCGCGTTGCGCGTGGTGGCCCCGGGCGCGGACGGCCGCAGTGTGTTCGAGGACCTTGAGGCCGCCGGAATCGCTTGTGACTGGCGATACCCGGATGTGATACGAGTGGCACCGGTGCCGCTCTACAACTCGTTCACCGACGTCCACAGATTCGTCACCACCCTGGCGGGGCTGCTGCCGTGAACCGGCTCGACTCCAACGGGCCGGTGGTGGTGATCGGGGCCGGTCCGGCCGGCACCTCAATGGCGGTCTACCTGGCCCAGATGGGCTACGACGTCACCGTCCACGAGAGTCGTCCCGACATGCGGCGCACCGACATCTCGGCGGGCCGTTCGATCAACCTTGCCCTCGCCAACCGCGGCATTGCGGTTCTCGAGGATCTGGGGGCGGCGTCCATGGTCGATTCGATCACCATTCCCATGCGGGGTCGGATGGTTCACGTCGATGGCGGAACCAATCTGCAGCCCTACGGTCAACGGCCATCGGAGGTGATCCAGTCGGTTTCGCGCGTTGGACTCAACTCGATTCTGCTTGATGTGGCCGAGGCCACGGGCCGGGTCGAGTTCAGTTTCGAGTCCCGGTGTCGCAGCGTCGACCTCGAGGCGAGGACGATGGTTGTCACGGATGCCGACGATGTGCCCCACACCATCGGCTTCGGAACGATCATCGGCACCGACGGCAGCGCCTCAGCGGTTCGCGATGCCATGGAATCGTCCGGGGCGTCGTCGGTGAGGATCGACCCGCTGGGGCACGGCTACAAGGAGCTCACGATCCCTCCCGCTGATGACGGTTCCTTCCGCATCGATCCCAACGCTCTCCACATCTGGCCACGCGGCGAGTTCATGGCCATCGCCCTGGCCAACCCCAGCGGGGATTTCACGGCCACGTTGTTCATGCCCGCGGTCGGCGGTGACCACAGTTTCGAATCGGTGGTCGACGCCGACTCGGCCCGCCGTTTCTTCGCCGGCGAGTTCCCTGAACTTGTCAGTCTGATTCCTGACCTGACCGAACAGTGGACCTCCAATCCGGTGGGCAACCTTGCCACCGTCCGTACCGCAGGATGGAGCCACGAAGACGCAGCTGTTCTTGTGGGCGATGCCGCCCATGCGATCGTGCCCTTCCACGGTCAGGGGATGAACGCGGCCATGGAATCGTGCAAGGTCATGGCCACCCACCTGCGTTCCTCACCGTCGGTCGCGGCCGCGTTCCGGGCGTTCGAGTCTGAACGCCGACCCGACACCGATGCGATTGCCGACATGGCCATCGACAACTACATCGAGATGAGGGCATCGGTCGTCGACCCGTCGTACCTGCTCCGGCGCAGCCTGGCCCTCGAGCTCGAGCGACGCTGGCCCGAGAAAGTGAGCCCGCGATACTCGATGGTGATGTTCACCACCATGGGCTACGCCGAGGCCCGTGAGCGGGCCCGCCGTCTGGGGCTCATTCTCGATGAGCTCACGGAGGGTGTGGTGTCGATCGACGGCGTCGACTTCACCCGTGCCGAGGAGATGGTGCGTGACATCAAAGTGTTGCCCACCGGAGTGAGGGGATTTGAATGAGCGCCGAGGTCACGTACGGGAAGTACCTGAGGATTGAACAGCTCCTGGATCTGCAGCATTGTGAGTCAGACCCGCCGGAACACGACGAGATGCTGTTCATCATCATCCATCAGGTCTACGAATTGTGGTTCAAGGAAGTCCTCCACGAACTTGACCGTTTCGCCGAACACCTCAACTGCGACCACCCTGCGCTCGGAGGACACCAACTCAAGAGGGTCCTGAAGATTCTCAAGACGCTCGTCGGGCAACTCGATGTGCTCGAGACCATGACCCCGCTCGAATTCGAGTCGTTCAGGAAATTCCTCGACCGGGCGAGCGGCTTCCAATCTGCACAATTTCGGGAACTCGAGTTTCTGCTCGGGGCCAAGACCCGGGACAACCTCGACCGTTTCGCCGGTAACCCCCGTGAGTTCGCCAACCTCACCAGGCGCTACGACGAGCCCACGCTCTGGGACGCATTCATCCGGCTCATCGCCCGTAGGGGTCACGAGATACCAGAAGACCTCCTGAACCGTGACCTGACCGAACCGCACCGGGAATCCTCCGAGATCCAGGATGCACTGATCGAGATCTATCGAAATGATCCCGCTCTCACTGAGATCTGCGAGGCTCTGATCGACTTCGACGAGGGGTTCCAGGAGTGGCGATATCGCCACGTGATGATGGTGCAGCGAACCATCGGATCGAAGATGGGCACCGGCGGTTCCAGCGGTGCCGAATATCTCCGATCAACACTGTTTCAGCCGGTCTTCCCGGATCTGTGGGCGATACGGGCCCGGTTCTGAGAGATGGCGCGATCCCAGGGAGCTACCAAGTGAAACCGCCCGACATCCAATATGTCGCCGACATACTGCATCAAGCCTTCATCACAGCGACACCATGTCCGCCTGTTCGACACATGTTCGAACCCGACGATATCGAGTCGGCCTACCAGGTGCAGGAGGCCAACGTTCGCAGAGCCCTTGACGACGGCCGGAAGGTGAGCGGCCGCAAGATCGGGCTGACCTCGGAGGCGGTCCAGAGCCAACTCGGCGTCGACCGCCCCGACTTCGGTGTGCTGTTCACCGACATGTGCTT
>CAZDYO010000406.1:0-3148 GCA_964509555.1 uncultured Acidimicrobiales bacterium | reverse complement strand
ACCAACCCAGCCCACCAAAACAACCTCACCCGAAACCGATCGGTGGATTGAGGTTCAACCACGTCAGGTTGGCCGGTCATCCCGAGCCCGTCCTGTTGTCACACATAGAGGACGTCACCGAGGCTCGTCGCGTCATCCAGACAATGGCTCATCGGGCCACCCACGACACGCTGACCGACCTGCCAAATCGCGACCGGTTCTTCGATCTGCTCAACAATGCCGGTTCGATGGCCGGTTCGGCGGTGATCGTCGTCGACCTCGACAGATTCGCCAACATCAACGACAGCTTCGGTCACCACATCGGCGACATGGCCCTGATCACATGCACCGACCGGCTACGTCTGGCCCTCAGGCCGGGTGACAGCATTTGCCGACTTGGTGGCGATGAGTTCGCCATTCATCTCGCGTCGGTCGCCGGCGAGCAGGAGGCGGCCGCAGTGGCGGTTCGGCTCCTTGATCTCATGCGCGAACCGGTGCAGCTCGAGGGACACGAGATCAGGATCACGCTTAGCATCGGCTCGGCGATGGGGTCGGGGTCCGCCTCGGTGGCCGAGTTGGTCAGGTGCGCTGATGCCGCCATGTATCGGGCCAAGCAAACCGGCAGAGACCGATATGTGATGTTCGATGATGATCTTCGCAACGAACTGGCCGATCATCTCACGATCGAATCCGAGCTTCGCGAGGGGCTGAGAACCGGCCAGTTCGAGGTCCACTACCAGCCCGAGGTCGACCTTGGATCCGGTCGAATCCTCGGTGCCGAAGCCCTGGTCCGGTGGAACCACCCTGAACGCGGACTGCTTCCGGCTGGCGCGTTCATCGAGGTGGCCGAGCACTCCGGTCTGATTGTCGAACTGGGTCGGTGGGTGCTGGAACAGGCCGCCCGGCAAGCGGTGATCTGGCGTGAGGCGGGTCACGACATCGTCATGCGGGCCAACCTGTCAATGCGCCAGCTTCGGCCCGCTGTGGTCGACGAGATTCGCGATGCGCTTCTCAGCGCCGGCCTGCGCCCCGATCATCTGTGTCTCGAGGTCACGGAAACCGCGATAATGGATGATGTCGACGAGGCCATGCGCCTTCTCCAGCAGATCAGCGACCTCGGGGTGAAGCTGGCCATCGACGACTTCGGTACCGGCTATTCGTCGCTGGCCTACCTGAAGAGGATTCCGGTCGACATTCTCAAGATCGACAAGGTGTTCGTGGACGGAGTCGGCATCAACGACCAGGACACCGGCATCGTCGAGACCGTGATCAGGCTCGGACGGGCCCTTGATCTGGACGTGGTGGCCGAAGGCATAGAGAACGCCAGACAGATCGACGAACTGAGGAGACTCGGTTGCCGACGCGGGCAGGGCTTCTACATGGCCCGACCGGCGCCGGCTTCTCAAGTGACTGGCCTGCTCGCCAAGAACTGACGCCGCCTTTGCATCGCGCCCGGAGTGGGCGCACACTTGCGCCGGGAGAACTTTGAAGCAGTAATTCAAGCGGATGGCTTGATTGGCTCAAGCCACAGACGATTCGAGTAGGCATGGACACCGTGCGACCTCCATGGCGGAATCCGTCGACCGACGACGGTCGCGGCGGTGCACGGTCCGACGGCGGCCGATGGTGTCCGCTGGAAGTGCAGCGGACGTTGTCGGAAATCGGCTCCGCATTCCTGCGGGTCCGCCCATCCGAGATGGACCAAGCGATCTCGACCGCGCTTGAACAGATGGGGAGGGCGCTCGACTGCACCATCGCCACGATCTGGGACGACGGGATCGACGGCAAGGTTCATCGAACCCATGTGTGGGTCGATTCCACCAAGTCATCGCTCAGCGACTATCCGATCGCCACCATTTCGGTTCGCCATCCGATCTCACGGGCCATCAGAGCCAGTGTCGAACCCTCGGTGGTTCGATTCGCCGAGCACATCGACGAGACCGATGCTCGTCGCCACGACACGATCCTCGCGGCTCCGTTCCTTGACGAAGCAACCAGTGGAGCAACCGGGAATCGCGTGGTTGGAGCGGTCACGTTCGCCCTGCCGGTCATCGAAGACCTTGATGACTGGTGGTCGAAGTTCTGGTTGGCATCGGTCGGCAGCTTCGCCTCACTGTTGAGCGCACTGCGCAAACGCGTCGAGGTCGAGGCGGCGCTCATCGCACGGTCCGAGCTGGATCAGGCCAAGTCCCGCATTGCCGCCCTGCTGAGCGACGACTCCCCCGACAACCACGGCGAAAAGATCGAGGCGGTGCTCGGAATAGCCGGCGTGGCACTGGCGGCCGAGAGCCTGTCCTTCTACGAGTTCGACCACCACACCGAGACAGCGAAACTGCGTTGGTCGTGGCGTCGGCACGACCAGGCGGAGGTCGCGGCAACCACGGACGCAGGCCCCGCAATCGGGGACCAGGACGTGGCCGTCGGCAGGGTCGACACCCGGGTCGGCCGCCGAACCGCGCCGGTGGTTGTGGTCACCGCCCGTCCCGGCTCGTTGGACGGTGTGGACGCGCAGCCGCTCCAGTTCAACAGATGGCTGGCAAATGCCATGGCCGACTATCTCGAACACGTCGAGTCCCGGCGCGCTGAGATTGCACGATCGAACGACAATGCAGCCCTGCGGAGGTTCGCCGACCTTCTATCGGGGCAGCTGACCTCGGAGAACTTCCAAGAGGCGACCGAACTTTTGAAACAGCATCTCGGTGCTTCCCACGTGTCGATCTGGCGAATGTTCAAACCGGACCGCACCGAAGGTCGGGTCCCGCGCGAGCTGGTGGCCCGCACCGGCCATCCCAACGGCGCGGATCTCGAGGTAAACGCGGAGACCTCGCTGATTCCGGCCAAGGTGTCTGCCAAGATCCCGCCCCCAGGCGAGACTCTCGACTATCAGCTCAACTTCGTACCGACGTGGTTGAGGTCCGCCGTGGGCCACGACCTCGAGGCAGCGCCGCGGCGAGTAACCATCACCTCGGCCCCGTACGCAGGCGCGGAACTGGTGCACATCTTCTGCCTGAGCGAAGGTGATCTGCCGATCGACGAACGGCGACGAAGCCTGCTGCATCGAGCGGTCCATCTCCTCTCCGGAGCGGTCAGCCGTGCTGCCGAGGCGGCCAAGTTCGAGGTTGCGTTCAATTCTGCGCCAACGGCGATCACGATCCGCGACGCAGATGGG
>CAZDYO010000405.1:0-3155 GCA_964509555.1 uncultured Acidimicrobiales bacterium | reverse complement strand
TGCGTGCCGAACGGGGCAATGACTTGACTCGTTCGATCGTGAAGCCGCACCAAGCCGCCAAATTGGTCAGCACCTTCTCGCTGATGGGTCCCGAGCCGGGATACCCGGCCGCTTCCAGGCCTTCGGTGGCGACGGCTTCGATCTCGGGGAAGTAGTTGTTGCGCTGCCTCATCTCGTGGCGAAGCGCGACGTTGGCGGCCCGGGCGGCGTCGGTGAATCTGCCTTCCGGCTCGGATTCGGGCTCGGGGTCGTCTGCATCGGCGACGGCGTGCCACAACGCCATCAGATGTTCGAGCACCTCATCGGTCATCTTGGCGGTCGGCTTCAGCAGGGACAGACCCAACGACTTGTAGCGGGGGTCGAGTTGGGCTTGGGCGAGCTCCATTTCGAGTTGGGATCTTCGGTCTGGTGGCGTCGGATCGAGAAGGTCGGCCGTGGCCACCCCGAATAGTGTGGCCAGATCGCCAAGCAACCCGAGCTTGGGCTCCACCTTTCCGTTCTCGAGCTGCGAGAGATAGGGAGCCGGGCGGCCGACCTTCTCGCCAACGGCGCTCAGCGTGAGGCCCGACTTGTTCCGGAAGTGGCGCACCCGGTGACCCATGACCACGAGATCGATATCCGACACCATGGCCCGAATAATGACAAGATTTCCCCGAATTCGAAACATCGGACGCAGAGAAGCATCACTTCGGGCGATCTTCGCACGAACTTTCGTCAAGAATCACTGGAACGATTCGTTGCGCAGATCGCGTGGTTTCGCATGAGAGGCACGAGCCATGAACGACGAGATCAAGTTCCGGGCATCACCCGGAAGCGAGGTCGTGCTGACTCCCGCAGCGGTGTCGTTCGTGGCCGGACTGCACCGAAGGTTCGATGCCCGACGCCTCGGGCTCCTGGCGGCACGTCGGGAGACACGACTCGGGTTCGAGGCCGGACGGCTTCCCGACTTCGACTCCGAAACCCGTCACATACGGACCGGCACATGGGCCGTGTCGCCACCTCCCGATGATCTTCGAGACCGCCGCACCGAGCTGACGGGCCCGGCCAACGAGGCCACGATCGTCGCCAGCCTCAACTCGGGGGCCCGGGTGTTCATGGCCGACTTCGAGGATGCCTTCGCCCCACCGTGGGACAACATTGTCAGTGGCCAGGCCGCGCTGATCAGGGCCTACGATCGCACGATCACCCACGAGTCGGTCGACGGAAGGCGTGTGGGCCTGGTTGACGATCCAGCCACGATGATGGTACGCACCCGCGGTTGGCATCTCGACGAATACAACTTCGTCGTCGACGGTCAGCCGGTGTCGGCCTCGCTCTTCGATTACGGATTGTGTGTGTTCCACAATTGGCGTACGGCCGCGGATCACGGAAGCGGCCCCTACTTCTACCTTCCCAAGCTGGAGAACCGCGAAGAAGCGGGCCTTTGGAACGACGTGTTCGACCACACGGAGGCCGAGCTCGGTATGGCCACGGGAACGATTCGGGCAACGGTCCTGATCGAACACATCCTGGCCGCGTTTCAGATGGACGAGATCCTCCACGAGCTCCGCAACCACGTCACCGGCCTCCACACCGGAAACTGGGACTATCTGTTCAGCATCAACAAGACCTTTCGGGACGACGACGCCTTCGTGCTTCCTGACCGACGCGACATCGGAGTGACCTTGCCCTTCATGCGGGCATTCACTGAGTTGCTGGTTGCCACCTGTCATCGAAGGGGCGCCCATGCGATCGGGGGCATGTCCGGGGTCGTGCCGGACCGCTCTGATCCGCATAGAACCGCTGCCGAGTTTCGCAAGGTCACCGTTGACAAGCGCCGTGAGGCCGGCGATGGATTCGACGGCACGAGGATCGCCAACCCCGAACTCGTGGAGGTGGCGGTCGCCGAATTCGACAAGGTTCTGGGTGAGCATCCCAATCAGATCGAGCGGCAACGCGACGATGTGTACGTCACTGCCGGCGATCTGCTTGCGGTAGGTCCCGCTCGCGGCCGGATAACCGAGGAGGGGCTCCGCCACAACGTGCGGTTCGCCATCTCCTACATCGCCGAGTGGCTTGACGGCAACGGCAACGTGATCATCGACGATCACATCGAGGACACCGCCATGGCGGAACTGCGCCGCTCACAGATCTGGACATGGATCCATCACCGCTGCGAGATGTCGAACGGCATCACCATCACTCCGGCGCTGGTTGCCGGGATCATCGCCGAGGAGTCGGACTTGTTGCTCGACATGGCCGATGACGCCGCATCCGCCAAGGTGGGCGAAGCCACGGCGATCGTGTCGGAAGTGGTGCTCGCCGACGAACTCGCCGAATTCTGGACCGTGGCCCCCGAACCCGGCCGCGCCGGTGGGCGGAGCCGTCAGATCGACTTGGCCGCCAGTCGCCGCGCGTAGAGCACGAACTCGGTGTAGCCGTTGGGCTGTTCTCTGCCCTTGAGCACGAGGTCGAGGGCCGCTTGGTATTGGATGCTCGAGTCGAGGTCGGGCAGCATCACCCGGTATCCGGGTTGGCCTTCGTTCTGCTTGTCGACCACCGCGGCCATCTGCTGCATGGTCGAGACGAGTCGGGCCTCGTCGATCACACCATGGTGCAGCCAATTGGCGAGGTGCTGGCTGGCGATGCGCAGCGTGGCGCAGTCTTCCATGAGCCCCACGTCGTCGATGTTGGGCACCGTCGAGCACCCCACGCCCTGACCGACCCAGCGGGACACGTAGCCGAGGATCCCCTGGCACGCGTTGGTGAGGTCCTCGTCGATCTCGGCGTCGGTGAGGGTCCGGCCAGCGGCCACTATCGGCAGCGTGAGCAGGCCATCGGTGTAGTCGCTCGACTCGGCTCGGGCCAGAAGCGCATTCTGGGCAGAGGTGACATCGATCTCGTGGTAGTGAAGCGCGTGGAGGGTGGCCGCCGTCGGTGACGGCACCCACGCGGTGGAGGCCCCGGCGCGTGGATGGGCGCTCTTGGTGGCCACCATCTCGGCCATCTCCTCTGGTTTGGCCCACATGCCCTTGCCGATCTGGGCCCGCCCGATCAGCCCGCAGCGGATGCCGTTGTCGACGTTGGAGTCTTCATACGACGACAGCCAGATGGCCGACTTCATCTCCGGCTTGGGGACGACCGGACCGGCCTCCATGTCGGTGTGGATCTCGTCG
>CAZDYO010000404.1:0-3155 GCA_964509555.1 uncultured Acidimicrobiales bacterium | reverse complement strand
CGCCGACGACGGTGAGGGTGGACGACTCGTCGAGCCATGACTGCAGGAGCGCGAACTGGAGAGGGTTGACATCCTGGAACTCGTCGACGAACAAGTGGCGGTAACGCCACCTCTGGGCGGCCGCGAACTTCGGATCACGGGTCATGGTGGTGTGGCAGAGGGCCAGAAGGTCGTCGAAGTCGAGAAGCTTCCGCTTGCGTTTGGCGGCCTCATAGCCCGCGTAACGCTCGGCGACGAACTCGCGCCCCCGCGTCGGTCGGCGGCCGGCCGCCGCCGCCACCTCCGGATAGCGCTCCGGGGTGACCAGACGGGCACGCGCCCACCCGATCTCGGTGTCGAGATCTCCGACAGTGGAACGGTCGAGTCTGGAGTTGTGGCGGGCCAGGAATGCTCGCCGGCTGGTGAGCAGCTCAGGGGATCGTCGGCCATTGGCCTCCCAATGACTCCGCAGAATGCCCAGTGCCGCCGAGTGGAAGGTGCCGGCGGCGATGTCGTCGCGTATCCCGATGCGGCGGGTGCGTCGTCGGAGTTCGAACGCCGCCTTGCGGGTGAACGTGACCGCGAGCACCCGCCTGGGGTCGATCATGCCCGAAGCGGCCTGCCACGCGATGCGGTGGGTGAGGACCCTGGTCTTGCCCGAACCGGCGCCGGCGATGATGCAGAGCGGCGACGCCGTGGTCGTGACCGCGTCGCGCTGCTCCCGCGTGAGCCCGGCGAGGAGCGCATCACTGTCATCGGCGAGCTGTTCCACGAAACGACCCTAGCGAGATCATCGGTGGCGCAGGAGGAGAATCACGACCGCCGCGCGGTCTACCATCCCTGCATGCCGTTCCCATCTCATCTGCTCACCGAAGACGAGGACCTGGTCCTCGATCTTCGACCCCATTGGTGGTCTCTTGCCCCGTCGGGGGCACTGCTCGTGGTGGCGGTGGTGTTGGGCCTGGCCGCGCTTGTCACCGATTGGTTCAAGTTCATCGACATCGTCATAGGCCTCTTCGTCCTCGGCGCCCTCGGATGGTTCGGGATCAACTATGTCAAATGGACCACCACTAACTTCGTGGTCACCTCCGAGAGAGTGATCTCCAGACGTGGCATCGCCGCAAAGCACGGCATCGAGATACCTCTCGACCGAATCAACACGGTGTTCTTCAGCCAGACCCTCTTTGAGAGGATCATCGGCGCCGGCGATCTCGGTATCGAGTCGGCCGGCGAAGGCGGTCGCCAGACATTTGCCGACATTCGCAAGCCCAACCTCGTGCAAAACGAGATCTACCGGCAGGTCGAAAACCTTGAGAACCGGAAGCTCCAGCGCATGGGCGAAGCCGCCCGCGGGGGTGCGGCAGTCCCTTCCACCGATTCCATCCCCGAGAAGATCGCCAAGCTTGATCAGTTGCGTCAGCAGGGAGCGATCACCGACGCTGAGTTCGAGGCCAAGAAGAAGGAGCTTCTCGACCGCATGTGATGGCGAAGTCGATTCAGACCGCCACCAACGCCAGCGCCGCAACGGCAAGAAACGCCCCAACCGCCTGCTTTGCGTTCAGGCGCTCTCGCAGAAACACCCAGGCCAGCACCACCGTGCTCACCGGGTAGAGCGATCCGAACACCGCGGCCACGGCGAGGGGCCCCCGCCGCAACGCGAGAAGCAGAAGCACGTTGGCCAGCATCTCGGTGATGCCGGTGTAGGCGGCGAGTCGCCTGGATCGAGTTGACTTCGGGATCACCGATCCAACAGTGGCCCTCGCGGTGAGCATCACCACCGGCACCGACACGACGCGGGCGATCACGAGCGGCCAGAGGCCGGCCTCGTCGTGGGTGTCGGCCAGGGCAATGAAGAAGATCGAGAAGCCGAGCCCGGCCACGACCGCGAGTGCCAACGCTCTCGAATCGGTTCGCCCGTCGTGCCCTGATCTGGTCACCAGGACGATGGAGATCAGGGCGATCATGATCCCGAGAGTCGTGGATCGGCCCAGGGACTCGCCCCTGGCCATGCCCACGATCGCCGGCACGACAGCGCCGACAACGGCGGTGGTCGGAGCAATCACGCTCATCGATCCTCGGCTCAGTGCGGCGTAGAAGCAGACAAACGAAAATGAGCCGGAGACTCCGGCCAGCACACCGCCGACGATGTCGTGGGTGGCGATCGACGAGGACGAGACAACCCACACCAGCGCCAGGGCAGTGAACCCGCTCCACAGCTGGGCCCAAACCGTGACCCGAAATGTGGAGTCGCCCCTGGTTGCGATCCCGCCGCTGAAGTCGCTGCCCCCGATGATCAGAGCCGAGGCGATGGCGAGCAGTGCGGTCACCAAGCGAGACTACGCCCCCGGGCATACACTGGGGTCACAACTGAAACCGGGGAGCTCGGGCAGCCGGGCTGAGAGGGCGACCACTGCGTCGTCGACCCGCAAGAACCTGATCTGGGTAATTCCAGCGGAGGAAGACATGCATCGACCCACCACCCTTTTCGCAGCGACGATGGCGCTCGTGCTGATTGCCTCGGCCTGCGGCAGCGACACGCCAACCGTGGCCGACACCCTCGATGGCACCACCATCACGCTGGTCACCCACGACTCGTTCTACCTGTCGGACGGCACCCTGCAGTCCTTCACCGATCAGACCGGAGTGAAGGTCGAACTACTCAGCTCCGGCGACGCGGGAGCGATGGTCAGCCAGTCGGTGATCTCCGCGGGCAACCCCGTCGGCGATGTCATGTTCGGCATCGACAACACCTTCCTGCAGCGCGGGCTCGACGCCGCTCTGTTCGAGCCCTACTCGTCGCCGGCGCTCGCCGATGTGCCCGACGAGTTCGAGCTTGACCCACAGCACCGGGTCACCCCGATCGACTTCGGCGACGTGTGCGTCAACTACTGGACCGACGCACTCACCGCCGCTGCCCCGGTCACCCTTGATGATCTGGTGAAGCCCGACTATGCCGACCAACTCGTGGTTGAGAACCCCGAAACATCGTCGCCGGGTTTCGCGTTCCTGCTCGCCACCATCGCCCGCTACCCCGACACCTGGCCCGACTGGTGGCAACAGATGCGCGACAACGGCGTGAAGGTGGCCGCTGGCTGGGAAGACGCCTACTACGGCGACTTCACCGCCGGTGGCGGCGACCGGCCGCTGGTTGTTTCATACGCGTCGAGCCCACCCGC
>CAZDYO010000403.1:0-3166 GCA_964509555.1 uncultured Acidimicrobiales bacterium | reverse complement strand
GCCGAGGGCCAGCATGATGATCATGAACACGACAATGATGATCAGCGGGACCACGGGGATCAGAGCTCCAGACCCAGACCGAGCTGGTCGGCGTTGCGCAGGGCCATTACTGCGGCGGCCACGTCCTGTTCGGCGATACCGACCGACTTGAAGAAGGTGAACGACTGGTCGCCGGGTGCGGCCCGGCCGGCCAGTAGATCGCCGACGGTGGCGTCCGGCGCTTTCCCGGCCTGGAGCAGATCGCCGGCCTCCTCCCTGGCGGCGGCCAGGTCGTCAACCACCACGAAGGCGACGCGACTGACACCGAACGGGATCTCGATCATCTCCGGTGTGAACGCCCCCACGGCGTTGATGTGGGTGCCGGGCCTCACGGACGCGGCCCCAAACAGGGGGGTGCGCGACGGTGTCGCCGATGAGATGATGTCGGCGGCCTCAGCGGCTTCATCGGGATCAAGGACCACTTCGCCTCCGACACGCTCGGCGCAGGCCGACGCTGTGGCCTCGGTTCTGCTCCAGACCAGAACCCGCTCGATCGCTCGCACTTCCCGGATTGCGGCCACCTGATCGGCGGCCATGGCCCCACCCCCGAACATGGACAGCACCTTGGCGTCGGGTCGGGCGAGAATGTCGGTGACCAGCCCCGGCGCGGCCGCGGTGCGGATCGATGTGAGCGTCGGTCCGTCGACCAGCCCCAACGGGTGACCGTCGGGGCCGAACACCGCGACGATCCCGGCTGGGTCGCCCGGTACGGACGACACCACCTTCATTCCGGCGTTGAACCCGACCCGACCCGACATGAACAGCGAGACCCCGAGCTTGGTTCGCACCGTACTCTCGCGGTCGTCGGCGAACGCCGAGCGCATCGCCTCGATCGTGTCGGACATGGGGAGAGCGGCACGCAGCGCGTCAGCATCGAGGTATCGCATGTCGGCAACCTACCCGACGACCGGGGGAGGGACGGCGGCTGCGGCCACGAGACGGATCAGCCGGTGATGGTGATCGAGCCGTCGGCGTGGATGTAGGCGTGGGCCGCGGTTCGTAGCTTCTCGGACACCGACTTGTCGACGACGACCACCGGCATGGTGATGCCGTAAAGCTCGTCGGCGACCACGGATCCGATCACGATGATCTCATCGGTCTCGAGCAGCACGATGGCCGCGGGCGCGGTCCCCAATCGGATCGCCTCCGCGAGCACCGAGCTGGCGGAGCTCGACCCGCGTCCTGACCGCATGGCCAGGATTGTTCCCGCGACGCATTGCCCGAATTGCGGGTGATGGTGGTCGATGATCGCCCCGGTTTCAGAGTCGAGTCCTCCCCAGAAACTGAGCGGCTCGTCGAGGGCCAGCACCGGCCCGGCGGCCTCGCCCGACACCAGGACCCGCACAGCCCGGAACACATCGGCGTCATCCATTGGCCCACACCGAATCGTCTCTCACAAGTCGGCCGGCCACGGCGGTGGCCACGCAGTCTTCGATGCTTCCGAACACCACCTCGACCCCGATGTTGCCCGGCGCGTAGTAGGCCCATTTGGCGGAATCGGTCATGGCCGCCCCGTCAACCTCGGCCAGAATCGGCGTGATGTAGGTGCAGGTGTCGGTGACGATGGTGATTCCCGCTGCCCGGAGTGTGTCGGCCCAGCCGCGCAGCTTGATCTCGGTGAGGACCTCGCGTCCGGTTGACGCGAAGAACTGCACACCGGGGGCCACGGGCCGGTCGGCCAGCAACTCGACGAGCCGCCCGAACTCGCTCACCGAGTAGTGGGGCGTGCCCACGCACACGGCGCCGATCCGATCGGTGGTGGCGGTGGTGAGCTGATCCCGTGCCGCCCGAAGTTCGTCGGGGCCGACAACGACCGTGCGCAGCGGTGGCCGACCGCCGAGGGCAGCGTCGAGAGTGGGTGCTTCCGGTGTGCTTCCAACGGCATGGAACATCGCCACCGAACCCGAAGATGCTGCTCCCGCGCCGATCGCCTTGAGCCGGTCCTCGCTCACGCCGGTGGGAAGCCCGACGATGACAGGCACCTGGTTGCCGGCGAGACCCCCGATCAGATGGCCGAGAATCGGGTGGACGACATCGGTGTCGAGTAGGTGGTCCGGGATTCCGTCGAGCCGGAACACCACTTCACCTCGTCGGTTGGCGTCGAGGTGAAGCCCGGAGGCGGGGGCCCGGCCGGTGATGGCCGCACATATGTCGATGAAGTCTCCGTAGCGGTCGGTTCGGGCGCCGAGCACCGAGTTGGCGAACACGATCGCGTTCGATTCGGCCCATGCGATGTGTTCACCGAACCCGGGGCGGTCAGTGAGCTGATAGGGCGCACAGGTCCAGGTGGGCCTGCACCCCATGTTTTCGTAGAGCTGTGTGAGTCGACGGGCCAGCCCGGCCGTCTCGGGGTCACCTCGGTAGAGATCGGGGTGGCGCAGATCGAGGGACGAGACGTTGAGGGTGGTGGGAACGCTGACCTTGGCGTCGGCATCCACCAGCCGCTGTGCGAAGTCGAGCCCGGAACGACCGTGGTAGAGGCATGAGTCGATGTGAGCGCCGGAAATGTCAAGCAGGGATCGGGCACCCATGGCCTCGGCCACCCGCACGATGACTCTCATGGCCAGACGCGGCGCCGGGCCGAGGGCGCCGTCGAGTGCGGCGCGGTCGCGATCTTCGAGCATGAGCGTCACCCGGTGAACCGTAGTATGAGCGCTCGTGGACACCAGCGACGACGAGGTTGAACTACGCAGAATCTCCGACGACTTCGCCGAGAGGTTGGTGGGATCGCTTCCCGGCTGGCTCGAACGCGTCGCCACACAGCGAATCTTCGACGCCACCGGAAGGGGCCCCGATGAAGCCGACCGCCGGTCGATAACGGCCTGTAGTGGCCACATCGCCGATCGTGTGGCGCCATTGGTGAGGGACGTGGTGACAGCCGATGTCGACAGTGCCGCCGGCAGTCCGTTGGCGTTGCTGCGCGAAGCGGTCGGCCCGTTGAACGCGCTTCTTGACGAACTGGGAGTAGCCCACGCATCGAGAGATCGGATGGCCGCGGAGATGTTCCCCGATGATTCCCATGATCTCGGCCCGGCGTCGTTCGCCGACGTTGATCCGGAGTTGGTCGAGTTCGGGATCGCATGGGGGGCGGCCCGTGCCCACGTCCACCTGCGCCGCCACGCCGCCG
>CAZDYO010000402.1:0-3171 GCA_964509555.1 uncultured Acidimicrobiales bacterium | reverse complement strand
TGGGTACCTAGGGCATCTGGGCCTTCCCGGCTTGTCTGCCGATTCCTGACCTTGGATGGAGCAGCGGGCTCAGATCTGGATGGGGAAGCATGAAGGTGCCGGCGGCGGGCTCGAGCAGGTATCCGTCCTCGCGCACCGTGCGGGCCACCCCGCCGGGGCGGTCGGTGGCCTCCACCACCGTGGCCGGGATGCCCCTGCGGCCAAACTCGATCGCGGTGAGGAGGCCCGAGAAACCGCCACCGACCACGATCACCGACTTGGGAACCGGACGGTCGTGTTCGCTTGCACGACGTCGATGAATGGTCTTGTCGATCACAATGCCTCCTCGACAATGTCGGCCAGCATCTCACCCACACCGGCACCGGCGTTGAACACCTCACTGCGGCGGTAGTGACGGATACCCAGGTTGGAGGCGGTCTCGGCGAGCAGAATGTCGGCTTCGTAGAGCGTCTCGATGTGGTCCGACACGAACGAGAGCGGCACCAGCGACACCGACTTGCGGCCCTCGGCGGCCAACTCGCCCAGCACATCGACGGTGTCGGGGCCAATCCACTTCACCGGTCCGGTTCGGGATTGATACCCGAGGCGGGCATCGATCCTGTAGGGGAGGCGTTCGATGATCCCGGTCATCGAGACCGCGATCTCGTCGGGGTAGGGGTCGCCCCGGTCGACCAACTTCTGCGGAATCCCGTGGGCCGAGAACACCACCGCGGCCCCGTCGCGCTCGGAGGCAGGAAGGCCATCGAGCATCTCGGTGACCAGGCGGGCCTGAAGATCGAGATACGACGAATGGTCGTGCCACGAGCGGATCACCTGCAGTGGCAGATCGCTGCCTTGGGCGCCGATGACCCGACGCAGTTCGGTCTCTGAGGAGCCGGTGGTGGCAAACGAGTAGTGGGGATACAGCGGCAGCATCATCACTCGTTCGGCACCTTGCCGAACCAGGTGAGCAACGGCATCGGTGGTGTCGGGTTTGGAGTAGCGCATTGCCACCGCGTGGACGGCGTCGTGGCCGCGGTTGCGCAATTCGCTTGTGACAGCCTGAGCCTGTTCGAGTGTGATGTCGAGAATCGGAGACCCGCCGCCGATCCTCCGATAGGCGGCTCGAACCTTCGGGCCTCGCACTTTGGCGACGATCGCTCCCACCGCGGTGTTGGCCCATTGGGGGCCGGGAACGTCGACCAGGTCGGGATCGCCGAAGATCGCCCTGATGAACGGCTCGACGTCGTCGAGCTCGCCGGGCCCGCCCATTTGGGCCAACACGATGCCGAGTCTCGGCCCATCAGCCGATGCCATGGTCAGACCGTTCTCGAAAAATGGGGCTTCGACGAATCTCGATGCGCGGCCATGTAGGCATCGAATTCCATGGCCACGTTGCGAATGAACAACTCTCCGAGCTCGGTTGCCCGAAGGTCGCCGTCGGTGGCCTCCACCAATCCCTCTTCGATCGCCCCGCCGGGTGAGGCCAGCGACGCCAACTCGGCGGCAAAGTATTCGGTGAACGAGATCCCGAAACGGTTCTCGACATCGTCGGCCCTGACGTTGCCGTTGCACATCAACTCGGTGATCACGTAGCGACGGACCAGATCATCCGGGCTCAGGGCAATTCCGCGCTCGATCGGCAACTCGCCGGCGTCGACCGAGCCGTAGTAGGCGGTCATGCGCTTGTGGTTCTGGGCGTAGGCACCCTGCACGTCGCTGATACCGGAGGTGCCGATCGCCACCACATCGGGCGACCGTTTGGTGGTGTAGCCCATGAAATTGCGCGACAGCGTGCCGTTGGCCCGGGCGATGGTGAGGTCGTCGTCGGGGAGGGCGAAATGGTCCATCCCGATCTGCACGTAGCCGGCGCCGACCAACCGGTCGACGGCGGCGGTGAGCAGCCTGAACTTGGTGTCGCGATCGGGAATTTTCGACTCGTCGATGCGGATCTGCTGCGTGACCTTCGACGGCATGTAGGCGAATGAATAGACCGCCAGACGGTCGGGCATCAACTCGGTGACCTTCTCGAGGGTGGCGGCGAACGACTCGTCGCTCTGGCCGGGAAGTCCGTAGATCAGATCGAAGTTGATCGACTCGAACCCCATGGCCCTTGCTGCGGTGTGGAGCTCGACGGCCTCGTCGACGGTCTGATGACGTCCGATCAGGTCCTGCACGGTCGGGTCGAAATCCTGGATTCCCATCGAGAGGCGGTTGAATCCGAGTCCCCGCAGCACCTCAAGATGTTCGACGGTGGTGACCCGCGGGTCGACCTCGATGGCCACCTCGGCGCCCGGGGCCATGTCGAACATGCCCATGAGGGTCGTGTGGAGGCGAGCCAGATCATCGGGGGAGTAGTAGGTGGGGGTGCCCCCACCCCAGTGGTATTGGTGAAGGGTCGTGCGCTCGCCGAGGCGCCGCGAGACCATTTCGGCCTCCTTGACCAATCGGTCGAGGTACACGTCGGCCAAGCTGGTGTTCTTGGTTACCACCACATGACATCCACAGAACGAACACCGAGACTCACAGAACGGCAGATGCACATACAGCGACAGGGGCGTGATCGTGAGTTGCGATGCCATGTCGAGACGCGCGGCATATTGAGCGGGGCCGAAATCTTCCGCGAACTCCACCGCCGTGGGGTAGGACGTGTATCGCGGACCGGGTCTGTCGTGATGAGCCAGAAGCTCGGGTGTCACCTGCATGATGGTCTCTGAATCTGCTGCTGACCCTCACCGTAGAGACCTTGGCTCCGGACCTTTAGAGAACAAGGTCACTCTTGCAGAACGCGGCAACGGGAGACCCGCCAGGTGGCGGATCCCCCGTCGCTTCGAGTAGGCAGCAAGACGATGCCTGCAGGATGGCTGTTTCCTCTCAGGGGCGGTCTTCGAGGTCGACGGTGACCATCCCGCCCTGCACCTCAAGCCGAATGCGGTTTTCGGCGCTGCCCTTCTCGAATCTCACTTCGACCCGGTTGGGGCCGGCGTTTCTGATGTCCATTGACCAGCCATCGTTGGGGGTGGCAGTGATCAGGACGATGTCGTTGCCTGTTGCCCGAGCGGTGACTGTGCCTCCGCTGCCTTCGACAGTGCGTACCTCGTCGAGTGTCGAAGCGGACTGCGAGTTGTCAGAGCTGCCCGAATTGGAGGAGCTACCGGAGCTGCCGGAGTTGGAGGAGCTACCGGAGTTCGA
>CAZDYO010000401.1:0-3173 GCA_964509555.1 uncultured Acidimicrobiales bacterium | reverse complement strand
GCGTCGCAGGCGGCGATCGACATGACCGTCGAATACACCTCGGAACGCAAGGCGTTCGGTGGTCGGCTGTTCGACCTCGGAGCGATCCGCCAGCGGCTGGCCATGCACCAGGCCGAGGTCGACGCCATGCGGGCGTCGCTCTATCACTGCGCATGGCTCACCGAACAGGGCCACGACACCGCCCGCGAGGTATCCGGGCTGAAGGCCTGGGGATGTGAGGTCACCAACCGGATCATGTACGACTGTGTGCAATTCCACGGGGGCATGGGTTACATGCGGGAGTCGGCCATCGAGCGAATGAGCCGCGATGCCCGCATCCTTCCGATTGGTGGCGGGGCCACTGAGGTGATGCTCGAAGAGGTGGCCAAGAGGCTCGGTTCGTGATCCTTGCCCTGCCACCACGGGTGCGTTCACTCCTGTTCGCGCCCGCGGTCCGCCCCGATCTGGTGGCCAAGCTGCCGTCCACCGGAGCCGATGCTGTTGTGATCGACTGTGAGGACGCCACACCGGTGGCTGCCAAGGCCCGGGCCCGAATCGATGCTGCGGCCATGGCCGCGGAGATCGGGGCCGTCGTGCCGACGCTGATCCGTGTCAATGCCGTGGACACGCCGTGGTTCCTCGACGACATCGCCGCGCTCCCCAGCCGAATCGCCGGGGTGGTTCTTCCCAAGGTCGAGACCATGGCCGGAGTCGATGCAGCAGCCCGGGCTCTCGAAGAGCAGGGCATGGCCCACACACCGGTGATTGCCGGAATCGAGACCGCCCTGGGAGTTGCCGATGCCCGCTCGCTGCTCGCCAACCCGATGTTCGCCGCGGCCTACTTCGGCGCCGAGGATTTCATCGCCGACATGGGCGGAACCCGCACCTCGTCCAACAGCGAGGTCGGCTTTGCCAGAGCCTCCGTGGCAATTTCCGGCCGAGTCGGGGGCATCCCGGTGATCGATCAGATCGTCGCCGACTTCCGCGACGATGTCCGCTGTCGACGTGAGTGCCAAGAGGCCCGGGCCATGGGATACGTGGGAAAGCTCTGCATACATCCGGCGCAGGTCGCCATCGCCAACTCGTCGTTCTCCCCGTCCGTCGAGGAGATCGAGCAGGCCCGCAGAATCCTGACAGCCTACGAACGGGCAGCAGCCGAAGGGATAGCTGCAATCGACTTCGAGGGCCGGATGGTCGACGAGCCCGTGGCCGCGCAAGCCCGTCGGATTCTCGATTCGATCGCCGACTGACCGCTGACGAAAGGCTTACGCGTCGGGGCGGCCACGCAGCATCAGGGCACTACGGGTGGCCCGGCACACGAGCACGTCGTGTTGATTGAATCCGCGATGCTCAAAAGTGGTGATGCCCTGCTCGGGGCGTGACTTCGACGGCCGTGAGGCCATCACCTCGGTCTCGACCCGAAGAGTGTCGCCGTGGAACATCGGGGCCGGGAACACCACCTCCGAGAATCCCAGGTTGGCCACCGTCGTGCCGAGGGTCGTGTCATGCACCGAGATGCCAACCACCATCCCCAGGGTGAGCAGCGAATTGACCAGGGGCCGACCGAATTCCGTCTCGTTCTCGGCGTAGTCAGCATCGAGATGCAGCCACGCCGGATTCATGGTCATGGTGGTGAAGCCGACATTGTCGGCCTCGGTGATCGTGCGCCGGACCGGGTGATGGATCACCGTGCCCACCATCAGTTCCTCGAACCACTTGCCGGAAACAGGTCGCTTCATGGGTTGATCCTCTCAGGTCGAACTGTCGAACAGCGAGCCGGTCAGGGGTGAACCATCGAATCTCCCCAGAACGCACACGATCCTGCGGTCGCCGGCCTCCCATGATTTCTGAT
Source organism: uncultured Acidimicrobiales bacterium (assembly GCA_964509555.1). Taxonomy (GTDB): domain Bacteria; phylum Actinomycetota; class Acidimicrobiia; order Acidimicrobiales; family Aldehydirespiratoraceae; genus SZUA-87. The sequence continues at coordinate 1,342 of CAZDYO010000401.1, read as the reverse complement.
CGGGAACGTACGCCGACAGGCCGACCGTGGGGTCGGTGAGGCTCCCGCCGAGGGCGTCGGCTGCGGCACCGAAACACAACGAGCGAGACCGATCGCCGAGCGACCCCGCACCCGGCCACTCGGCGGCCGGGTCGTCGGGCAATTCCAGCAACGCGGCCACCTGTGACTGGTGTGCACGTAGACACGGCACACCTCTCACGACCACGGTGGTCGACCCACTGGGGTCGTTGAAGCAGTCGCCGTATCGGAGCCGTTGGGTACCGATATCGCCCGACTTGGTGATCGACCCGGTGCGTGGATCTCTCGACGTGTTGTCGATGTTGGCCGACCGACCGCAGGCAACTGTGATCATTGCAACGGTCAAGGCCAGTGCCGTGACGCCAATACCCGGTCGCCGCATGGTCCGACGCTACCCTGCGTCGGTGCGCGAATTCGACCTGATGATCATCGGGGCCGGATCGGGAAACTCGATCATCGGCCCGCAACACGACAACTGGGACATCGCCATGGTCGAGAGGGGGAAGTTCGGCGGTACCTGCATGAACGTCGGATGCATACCCTCGAAGATGTTCGTTTACAGCGCCCTGCTCGCCGAATTGGCTGGCCACGGCCCGGCGCTGGGGGTCCACACCAGCTTCAACGGAGCCGACTGGCCGGCCATCCGCGACCGCATATTCGGCCGCATCGATCCGATTGCGGAGGCCGGAGCCGACTACCGCGAGGGCCTCGACAATGTCACCGTCTATCGCGATTCGGCCCGGTTCGTGGGCCCAAAGCAGCTTGCGGTCGCAGGCGAGGTGATCACCGCCGAGAAGATCGTGCTGGCTCCCGGTGCCCGCCCCATGATCCCCGACGTGCCCGGCCTCTCCGAAGTCGGCTACCACACGTCCGACACCATCATGCGTCTCGACGAACTTCCGGAGAGGCTGCTGGTGATCGGAGGTGGTTACATAGCCACGGAGTTGGGAAACGTGTTCGGTTCGTTCGGTTCGGAAGTGACCTTCCTGGTGCGCAGCGGCCGACTGCTTCGCCACGAGGACGACGACGTGAGCCTGAGATTCGCCGAGGCGTATCGCCACAAGTTCGATGTGCGCTGCATGACCCAGGTTCTTTCCGCCCGCCGCGAAGGCGGCGAAATCTGTCTGGTCATCTCACAAAATGGGGAGCACTCGGAGGTTCGCGGAGATCAATTGCTGGTTGCCACCGGCCGCATACCGAATTCCGACGACCTCAATGTGGAGGCGACCGGAGTGGTCGTCGATCGTTCCGGCTATGTGGTCACCGACTCGCAGATGCGAACGAACATCCCCGGGGTGTGGGCCCTCGGCGATGTCACCAACCC
>CAZDYO010000400.1:0-3184 GCA_964509555.1 uncultured Acidimicrobiales bacterium | reverse complement strand
GGGCTCCAGAATCCGACGGCGGCGGTATCGAGTTGGATGGGGTCGGCGGTGGCATCGAGATCCATGATGAACACGGCGTCGTTGTTGTCGGCGTTGCGGGCTGCGTAGGTGAACGCCGAACCGTCGGGTGCCCACAGGCGGGGCTGTTCCACGTATTGATCGGCGAAAGCGATGTAGCGCTGGAGAAACGATGGAGTGGGCACCCATCGTGTGAGGGTGGTGACCGCGTCGTTCTCCCACACCGACCAGACCCCGTCGCCCTTGGACGGGTCGAAGGTGGCCACCAGCAGACGCTCACCGTCGGGGCTCCACTCACCCCAGAAAGGGATGCCGTCGAGGATCGGCGTGCGGTCACCCGACGACAGGTCGAGTTGTTCGACCGCCGCCGTCGTGGCCCCCATGGCAGACACGGATTCAACCGACGATTCGCGGTAGGCGATGGCCTGATTCTGATCGGGAAGCGACGCCGATGTGATGTGGAGGAGTGCCGCGACGCGCCCGGACGGCGCCACCACGACCGACACCACGCCGTCGGTGGGCCCGAAGTCGGTCATCGCGCCGCCGGTCGGGTCGGATCGCCGTTTGTCGACATCCAGCATCACCAGATTGGATCCGCCGGGCGTGTCGGCAATGACCAACGCGTCGCGGGATTTCGGCACCCAGGACGGAGCCAGAAATGCGATGTCGACCGTGCCGAGCAGCGAGACCGTGAAATCCGGTTCGACCAACAACAACCGATTGTCGGTGTGGATCAAAAGGTCGGACCCGCCGGGTTCCCAAGCCACGTAGACCGAGCCTCCGGCCACCACCGAGTCGGCGATGACCGTGCCGTCGGCATCGAGAATGTCGAGCGTGGTGCCCGCTGTTCCGGGGCCGAGAGCGGCCACGCGTTGGCCGTCGTGGCTCCATGAGAAGAAGAAGTACGGGCGGGCCGACGACCCCGTCGAGATCACCTCACCGGAGGCGCCGTCGATCACCGACACCTGCCAGACACTGCCTCTCAGCGACGAAACGATCAGTTTGGACCCGTCGCGTGACCAGGTCGGCTGGGTCACCGCACTCCCGACATCGGGTGATCCGATCACGGTCGCGTCGGAGCGCAGGAGACGCAGGCCGTTGTTGCCCGCGGTGGCCACCACCCCTCCGGTCTCGGTGAGCGAGTGCGGGGCCGCGGCCACCACCGCCGGAGGTGTTCCGCCGGAACTGCACGCGGCGGCGAGAACCACGAAGACACCCACAACACCAAGAAGCCTTGTTGCTCGCATGGGCGAAACGTAGTTGGGTCTCGTCGCCTATGGGCGGGCACCGCGGTGAGCCGTCAACCCCCGGGTAACAGTTCGCTCACCATCACCGGCCTTTGCTGGTCGATCGACAGGTGGGCGGCGGCCCCGACCACCACCCCCCAGAGGCCGTCCTCGAGGGTGACCTTGGGCTCGCCACCGTTGCGAATGGCATCGAGCAGATCGAAGTGCTCGAGATACGACGAACCGTGGTGGTAGCCCGCGTATTTCACCCGCTCGTCGATCACCGGCTGTTCGTCGACCCCGCCGATCCAGTGTTCTCCCCTTCGCCCGAGACGTAGCACCGACTCCGGAATCAGCGCCTCGACCTTGCCGGCATCGCCGACTGCCACCAGCTCCTCCTGGTTCTTGGTGGCCTCGGCGAACATGCACAGGTCGAGCATGGTGCGGACCCCGTTGGCGTATTCAACGATGACGTAGGCGTTGTCGAGGATGTCGCTGCGGCGCCCGTCGTACACCTCGTCGAGATGGTTGACGTCCTGTCCACCCGATGCCATCACCCTCACCGGGCGGTGGCCGACGATGTGGTTCATCAGATCGAAGTAGTGGCAACACTTTTCGACCAGGGTGCCGCCGGTGTTGGCCGAGAACCGATTCCAGTCGCCCACCTTCACCAGGAACGGGAACCGATGCTCTCGAATCGACAGCATCCGGAGATTGCCGACCGCCCCGCCGTGCACTTCGCTTATGAGTCGGGTGACCGGGGGCATGTACCGGTACTCGAGGCCCATCCAGGCGATGCCGGTGTGGTGGCGTCCCGCCTCCACCACCTCGAGACAATCCTCGATGGTGGTGCACAGCGGTTTCTCGACGAGAACGTGGAGGTCGGTGGCCAACACGTCGAGCAGGGGACCGGTGTGGAGATTGTTGGGAGTGGCGATGACCACGGCATCACAGGTGCCCGACTCGATGAGGTCGCGGTGGTCGGTGAACACCGACGGCTCCGGTTGGTCGGCCAACGCAGCCCTGGCGGCCTCGATCGACGGTTCCCAGGTGTCGCACAGAGCGGTGACGACCGCGCCGTCGAGGGCCTTGAGATTCTCGATGTGTTCCACACCCATCATCCCGGTGCCGATGACCCCGTAACGAACCTCGTCGCTGGCCACGATGTATTCCCCCCCAACGGGCCTCCCGGCGAGGCCGTGGCTACTGTACGGCTCATGCCCGCCACCCTGGTAGACGCGACCCCCCGAACGATCACCGACGACCTGAACCCCGTCGGTCCGATCGGTTTCGGTTGCTGGCGCTTCACCGACCCGGACATCGACAGGGCCCATGCGCTGATCGCGGCCGCGCTCGACGCGGGCATGAACCTCATCGACACCGCCGATGTTTACGGGCTCGATTGGGGTGGCACGGCCTTCGGGCTCAACGAGGAAATCCTCGGACGGGTGATAGCTGCTCATCCGGGACTGCGGGAGCGGATGGTGCTGGCCACCAAGGGTGGAATCGTGCCCGGCGTTCCCTACGACCAGAGCGAGGCCCATCTCCGATCGGCTTGCGAGGCATCGCTTCGTCGTCTGCAGGTGGACACCATCGACCTCTACCAGATCCACCGGCCCGACCTGTTCGCTCATCCCTCCGATGTGGCGGCCGCGTTGGCCTCATTGCACGATGAGGGCAAGATCAGAGCGGTGGGGATCTCCAACTTCACTCCCGATCAGTACGACGCTCTGCGAGCACATCTGCCGTTCGCCGTGGCCACCAGTCAGCCCGAGTTCTCGGCGGCTCATCTAGGCCCTCTGCGCGACGGGACCTTCGATCGGTGCATGCGCGATGGGGTGACTCCCATTGCGTGGAGCCCGCTCGCCGGCGGGCGGCTGGCCGCTGACTCACCCGGGGATGGAGTCCGCCCCGGGTCGACCGCGGTGGCTGGTGAGCTG
>CAZDYO010000399.1:0-3186 GCA_964509555.1 uncultured Acidimicrobiales bacterium | reverse complement strand
GAAGGGAGTGCCGGACTCCTCAAGGCGGGCCCAGAACGGGTAGAGGTCGACGTGGCCGGGCGAGCGCTCGGCGACGAGACCGTGGGGAACCCAGATGGCCGCGAGGCCGGCATCGAGCGCCCAATCGAGCTCGATCAAGGCATGTTCGATGTCGTGGAACGGCACGACGCCAACGCCCATGAGTCGGGGGTCGTCGGCACAGAAATCACGCATGGCCCGATTGTGGGCCCGGGTGGCGCCGTAGCGAAGCTTGGGCGACATGTTCGCGCTGGGATGGAACACCGGCTTGACGCTGTGGGTGGCGAACACCAACTGGCGTTTGAAGCCGAGCATGTCGAGGGCGGTTGATCGGTCCGCCGAGTCGAACGCGCCGAGTGCCTGGATCTCCTTGGACTCGGCGATGAGGCGATCACCGAGAGCAATCTGGGCCTCTACGTGAGCCGGACTGTGGCGGCCGCCCTGGGCAAGAATCGCGTCGACTTCCTCATCGGTGACCAGGGAGGCGCTGTAACTCACGGGTTTCAACTCGGCGCGTACGTCTGGGTCGGCGTAGTCGATCAGGAAGTTGGGCAGCTCCATGATGTGGCTGTCGGCGTCGTGGATATCGCGCTCGGCCGGTGCGTAGGTCATGGCGAGACCGTAGCCGCCGGGACGCGGCAGCGGGATGGGCTGATGCCCATCCCGCCACCGCGTCGGCGCTCTGTTCAGTTGTGACGGGTCCCGGTCAGCAGGTGAACCCGGGGACGCAGGGGATCGGGGGAAGTGCCGGTCCGGGGGTGGGAAGCGGCTGGAAGCCGATCGGGGGAACGGTGGGCAGCGGCGGGAGGGTGATGGTGGGTGTGGGGAGCGGCGGGATGCTGGGGGTGGGGATGGTCAGCGGCGGCACTGGAATCGTGGGGAAGGGGAAGGGCAGCGGAGGGAAGGTCGGTCCCGGAGGCGTGGGCGTGGGGAATGGGGGAAGGGTGGGCGTGGGCTCCGGTGTGGTGGGCGTCGGTGCTGCGGGTGCTGCGGGTGCTGCGGGTGCTGCGGGTGCTGCGGGTGCTGCGGGTGCCGGCGTGGTGGGCTCGGGAGCGGCCGGGGTGGATGACGTTGTGGGGTCGGTGGCCGTGGGAGCTGCCGTGCCGCCGGACGTCGAGGCGGAGGGCGACGCTGATGAAGGAGCGGATGTGGGAGCGGGACCAGCCGGGTTGGTCACGTTGCTGAGGTGGGCCGGGGTGTCAGAGGTGGCGGCGCTGGCTGCGTCGTCGGAAGTCTGACCGTTGGTCTGACTCGATGCCTCGACCTGGGTGGCGACGTCGGGCTCAGTGTTGGTGGTAACGGCTGTGCTGCTCGAACCCATCAAGGTGATGACCCCGATGGTGAACAGGGCAGAGACGACCAGGGCGCCTGCTGCGAGGATGGTGCGGTTCTTCATGGTTGCTACTCCAGGGTGCGGGCGACCGGGTTGGTCGCTGTGTGATGGTCCTGAGTAGGCCGAACCCGATGTTGGACACTTTTCCGAAAAAGTTTTTCCGGAGGTCTACGGGAACGGAATGAAGATCAACGTGGTGGTGGGCAACGGAACAATGGTGAACAGGGGCACGGTGCTGGTGGTCACCGGGCCGCAGGACCCGACCTGGATGGGCCTCGGCATGTCGATGGTGGTCATGTTGTCGGACGTGTCAGCAGCATTGATGGAGACAGTCACCGACTCGCCATTGGGGCCGACGGTGCCGTTGGGGAACGGCCCGAACGTGCCGTGCCAGAGGCCATCTCGGCTCAGCGAGAAACCGACGCTGTGATAGGCGCCGCCAATGGTCCAGGTTGCCCACACGGCCGACACGCCGACATCGTCGGTTGCCGTCACTGTGAGATCGGCGGTGGTCGGGTACTTGCACGGTGATCGTGGGTACTCCTCATCGACGACACCCGCATCGGTTGCGGCCCTGCCGAGTTTCGGTGGGGTGAGATCGACAACCGCGGTGGTGGAAGGAGCAGTGGTCGTCGGACCATCCGTGGTGGTGGTCGGACGATTCGTGGTCGTGGTCGTGGTCGTGGTCGATGTAGTGGTGGCGGCCGTGGTGGTGGGTGCCGCCGTCGTGGTGGCTGTGGTCGCGACAGTGGCAATCGGCGCGATCGTTGTAGGGGCAATGTCCGTGGTTGGTGGCGCCACTGTCACCGCGACGGTGGTGGGCAGCGCGATTGTGGTCGTGGTCGTGGTCGGGCCGGTCACCGAAACGTGACCCCGAAGCGAACTGGCCCCGACGGCCCCCAACACCCCACCGGCCAGAACCACGACAGCGATGACCCCGGCGAATGTGAGTGCCGAAATGCGGCGTCCACCGCGACCCACGCCGACCGGGAAACCATCGCCCCGCCACTGCAGTTCGTGTGTCGGTCTCCCGGCACCATCCGACATCAGCGATTCGATCACATTGTGGCGCAGGGCCGCCGGCGCTGGGGTGAACGGCATCGCGCTGGCCATTCCGCTCGGGTCGAGCAGGGCGGTTCTGCGGTTGGCGCACTCGTCGCAGTGATCGATGTGGCGCGACACTCGCTTTCGGATCAGTGGATCGAATCGGCCGTCCCAACCGGCGAGAATCTCATCGAGGGTCGGGCAGCGCCTGCGCCCGTGACGGGCCACGAGCAGTGACCCGATCGATTTCTCGACACGGCCCTTCACCCGTTGCACGAGTTTGTAGGCGCTCTGCACCGACACTCCGAGGACCTCGGCGAGGTCCTCGCCCTCGAGCCCGTGGCGCATGTGGAGATCGAGCACTTCGCGGTCGCGGTCGTTGAGGCCCGCTCCGGCGTCGGCCACCAAGGCTGTGATCTCGGCGCTCGTGACCCGGCCGGTCATGTCGACATCCACCCCGATGTCGATCCCGGCGTCTTCCTCGGGCCTGACCCGCTTGCGGGCCCGCAAACGCGCCCGGCACTGGTTTCTGGCCACCGAATACAGCCAGGGCCGCAACCGTTCGGGCTTGCGCAAGCCGTCGAGCTTCTGGGCGGCGATGAGAAAGGTGTCCTGGAACGCGTCGGCGGCGTCGTCGGACGAATGAAGCATGGCCATGCACATGTCGTGGACGCGATCCGCGTATCGCTCGTAGATGTCGCCGAGGGCGGCACGATCTCCGGCGACATAGCGCTGAACGAGTTCACCATCGGACGCCATGGATCCAAAGAGTATCGACAAGCTGGGACTCC
>CAZDYO010000398.1:0-3189 GCA_964509555.1 uncultured Acidimicrobiales bacterium | reverse complement strand
ATCGGCGCGACATCTGTTCGATCACCCCGGCGACCGAACGCGCCCCCGAGATCTCCTCATCGGTCCATCGCCGACCGGTACTCCGCGGGATCGACAGGACCTTGCTGATGTCGCCGAGGGCACCGGCGACGACGATCAGGGTGGTGACATCGGAACCGTGTGGCGGATCGTAATTGGTGTTGATCGAGCCAACCTCCACCACCTCGTATCCTTTGGTCTCCAGCCCGCGGAGCTTCTCGACATCGGGGGTGACCGACTCGCCATCGCCCATGAAGACGACATCGTCGGCATCGACCCTCATCTCCAACAGGTAGTCGTCGTCCCGGCGAATCCATATTCCTGCGCCATCGGCGCCAAGAAACTCTCGAAGTATCGAAAGGATGCCGGCCTGGGCTTCGATGCTGGTGTCGCAGTTGGCGCCGGCCGCAACCGTGGACACCCGGTTGACCATGTCGAGCGTGGCCTCACGTCGGGCCGATAGTTCCTCCATCCACAGACGAACTGCCAGCGTCCTGACGAGTGGTGCCACCGACTTGAGTTCCTCGATTTCGGTCTCGGTCCACGATCTGAACGTGTTGCTGGTGATCGACAGGAACCCCGTGTAGTCCTCCGATTCGCTCAATCGCACCACCAGGGCGCGGGCCTCGGAGGGCAGGTCATGTCGAAAATTCCTGGCCAGTTTCGACGGTGACAGAATCCTGTGACCGACCTCGTCGATTGCGCGCAGGTCGGCTTCGTCGAAATAGATCGACACCGGTGTGGTGAAGAGAGATCCGTCCGGACGTGACGATGCGGTCAGCCGAAGGCGCCCCTTCCCGGCCAGTCTCCACACCGACACCGACTCCACGCCGAAGTGGCAGCGGATCCGATCGGCCACCATGGCCATGGCCGAAACTCCCGACGGGTGGCCACACATGGCCTCCAATGACAGGCGCTCGACCAGCGGTTGTTCGGGCGCGGTGTGATCTAGGCGCGCCGACCTCTCATTGAGAGAGGTTTTCGGGCCTGGAGCATCGCCGGTCACACCCGCTCCATCGGATCGAACCCTCGGGTTGTTAGCCGCGTGGTCATCGCTGCACTCAGAGTGCTATGTCAACGCCGACTACGCAAGAGGCTTCGCCTGTTTTCCACGAAATCGACCAGGACGTAGTCGCCGAGATTCTGATTGGTGGTGAAGAATGCCCGTCCACCGTTCAGTCGGGACACCTCCTCGATGAAGTGCATCAGATGGTGGGTGGCGTCGAGCACGAAGGTGTTGATGCGAATGTCGGCACGCGTGCATTTCGCCACCTCGGCGAGGGTGAGATCCACGGTCTCCTGCGTGGGCGGGTAGCTGAAGAACGGCTCACCAGACTTGGTGATGTGGGCGGTGGGTTCGCCATCGGTGATCATGATGATCTGCTTGGTGCCGCTCTGGCCGGCCAGCATCTTTCGGGCCAGCTGAAAGCCGTGTTGCATGTTGGTGCCGTAGACGTAGTCCCACGACACCTCGGGCAGGGTCTCGGGTTTGATCTCTCGGGCCACCTCCGAGAACGACACCAGCCCGAAGAAATCGCGCGGGTACTGACTCGTTATCAGGGCGTGGAGAGCCATGGCCACCTTCTTGGCCGGAAGGAAGTTTTCGCGCATGGGCATCGACAGCGACAGATCGAGCATGAGCACCGTCGATGATCTCACCTGCTGCTCGGTGCGTTCGATCTCGAAATCGTTGGGATGGAGACGGATAGGCACACCCCCGCCCGAGCGGGTGACGGCGTTGCGAAGGGTCTTCTCGATGCTCAGGTTGAAAGGGTCGCCGAATTCGTACGGCTTCGTTTCGAAGTTTCTCTCGTGGCCACGACCGCTTCTGTGCAGCTCGTGTTTGCCAAGGGCGTCGGCCGACATGCGTTTGAACAGCTCGTCGAGGGCGCCGTTGCCGATCTTGCGGATGGCCCGCGGGGTCATCTCGTATCGACCCTCCCGATTCTCTATCAGGCCGGCCTCCTCGAGCATTCGAGCCACCTCGGCCATGCGCTCGAGACTGGCCGCCGACTCTTCGCCGAGCAGTTCACGGGCCCTGTCGATGTCAACCTCGGCCAGCGCACCGGGGTTGGATGCTCCCCGCAGCAAGTTGTCGAGCTGATCGATGTCGCCGAGCTCCCCCATCATGTCGACCGCTTCGGGTAGGTCGAGCGGATCGGCGCCCTGGAAGTCGTAACTGCGGCCCCAACCCTTGGATGGAAACTGACCCCGGAGATTGTCGGCCAGTTGATTCATCTGCCATTGCAGGTCCATGTCGCTGAGCAACTGGTCTGACAGTTCCTGCAGCTGGGCCCGCTGTTCGGGAGTCATCGAGTTGAGCATCTGCTGCATCGCTGCCATGCGTTCGGCCATCACCTCGAGCAGCTCATCGAGGGTCTGCGGGTTCTCCGGGAAGAAGTCGCCGAAACGTTGCATGAACCCATCGAAGTCGGGCTCAACACCGGCGGCTCGCTGCTCGAGCATCCGGTTGAGTTCGGCGAGCATGTCCTTCACCCGCTGCAGATCCTCCGGGGACATCGAATCGACACCTTCGGCCATCTGGTCGAGATACTGCTGCATCACCTGCTCGCGCAGTTTCTCGACCAGCTCATCGAACGCCGCCTGGGCCTCGGCACTCTCGAAGTCGTAGTTCTGCAATCCCTTCACCTGACCGGCGAGATCCGGGGGCAGCATGTCGAGTTCCATGTTTTTCATCGCCGCCGAATCGGATGCCAGCTCGCTACGTCGGGCGTCGCCTGACTGCTGGGCCTCATCGGCCATCCGCTCGAGCGCGCTTCGCTCCTGCTCGACCACATCGCGCAGCTGGTCGGCTATGTCGTCGAACGCCCCGCCGAGGTCATAGCGATCGAGGATCTCTTCGCGTCGCTCACGGAGGCGTTCGAGCATGTCCCGTATGCCCTGCATCTGCCGACCGTCCTGGTCGGTCATGCCGCCCTGCATCATTCTCCGCAAAGCACTGTTGACATCGCCGTGGTAGAGCAGATCATCGGAGAGTTGGTCGAAGACCTGATCGGCGTTGATGTCGAACCCGGTTTGCGAACCGTCCCAACGGGAGTACTTGAAGTGCGGTGGTTGGCGGCGCGGACGGCGGCGGCGAAGGCCCATCACCGCAACCTAGTGCCGTGTCAGGCAACGTTTGCGCGTTTGATGATCTCGGTGAGTTTCTGA
>CAZDYO010000397.1:0-3197 GCA_964509555.1 uncultured Acidimicrobiales bacterium | reverse complement strand
GAGAACCAGCCAACCATGCTCGTTGGCCAAGGCCATCAGGACGACACCCCGAATGCGCGACTGCAGATTCTGGTCGGTCAGATCTCCCACCTCGATGCGGCCGTCATACAAGTTGGGCTCGAGCATCGAGGTGAGCGCCGAGTGAGCCGACTCGATGCCGATGGTACGAACGTCGATGTGGAGGTTGGTGGCCAGGGCCTCGGCATCGGAAATCGAGTGATCACTTGAGTAGCGCGACGGCATGAGCACACCGTGGACATGGTCGGGGCCCAGTGCGTGAGCCGCAATGGCCGCGACCAACGAGGAGTCGACGCCACCCGAGAGGCCCAGGCAGACATCGGTGAACCCCGACTTGGTGACGTAGTCGCGGGTGGCCAGGGAAAGGGCTCTCCACCGTTGCTCATTGAGACCCAGCAGTGGCTCCGACGGGCCCGTCACCCGCCCGGCCGGAGCCGAACGACGCTCGGTCACCGAGATGATCGGATAGGTGTCGAGGGTGGGGCTCGGCTCCGGCAAGTCCACATCGACGATGGCGACCGATTGATCGAATTGTCGGCATCTCGCGGCGACCTCGCCGTCGGCCCCTATCACGAATGATCCGCCGTCGAACACGAGTTCGTCCTGGCCGCCGACGAGATTGGCATAGACCACCGGAATGCGGGCCTCCGCGACACGTTGGCGAATCACGTTCTCACGGACTGCCGCCTTGTCCTCCCGGAATGGTGACCCGTTGACGTTGATCACCATGCGGGCCCCGCCCCTCGCCAATTGGGAGACCGGACCATCGGGAATCCACGCGTCCTCGCACAGAGTCACTCCGATCGGGTGACCGGCGATCGAGAACAACGACATGGCGCCATCGCCGGGCCGGAAGTGGCGCATCTCGTCGAAAACGTCGTAGTTCGGAAGATGTCGCTTGTGGTAGGTGCCGGCCACTCGTCCGCCGGCGCACACCGCCACCGCGTTCCACACGCCATTTGAGTATCGGACCGTGCCATCGGTACCCGGGACCCAACGATGGTCGATGTCGTCCGACGTGGCACCGTCCGCGAAACCGATCACCGCTGCGCATTTGTCGGTGGCCGCGGCGAACTTTTCCAGAGCGGATCGGCTCTCGGCGACGAATCCCGGCTTGAGCAGCAGATCCTCGGGCGGGTACCCCGGGATGGTCATCTCGGGCATGATGGCCACATCCGCTCCCGCGGCTTCGGCCTCGGCCAGGGAGTCGAGAGCCAGGCGCACGTTCCCGGACATGTCTCCCACGGTGGTGTTGATCTGACAGATCGCCACCCGAATGAAGTCGCGAGTCCCGTCGGAGTTCATTGAATTATCCTAAACCCTCCAACTCCGACCCGTTCCATCCGGTTTTGTGAACGTTTGGAGTCCCATTTGGGACTCCAAACGTTCACAAAAACAGGTTTGGGGGGGGATCAGGCCAGGGCGCCGCAGATGGTGTCGGTCACCAGGGCGGACACCACGTAGGGGTCGGCGTTGGCGTTGGGGCGACGATCCTCGATGTAACCCTTGCCCTCCTTGGCCACCTGCCACGGGATTCGGATCGAGGCGCCGCGGTCGGACACGCCATAGCTGAACTGATCGTATCTCTGGGTCTCATGGGCACCGGTGAGGCGATCCTCGATGCCGACACCATAAGCGCGGATGTGCTGCTCGGGCTTTCCGAGTGCTCCCATGGCCTCGCAGGCCGCCACGATGTGCTCGTACGGACCCTCGCGCATCGCCTTGGTGGAAAAGTTGGTGTGCATGCCCGCCCCGTTCCAGTCACCGGGCATCGGCTTGGCCTCGATGCTCACCTCGACACCGTGGTTCTCGGCAAGACGGAACAAGAGGTACCGAGCCACCCACAGATGATCCCCAACGGTAACGGTGTCGACGGGGCCGATCTGGAACTCCCACTGACCGGGCATGACCTCGGCGTTGGTTCCGGAAATGGCGAGACCGGCCGCCATGCAGGCCGACGTGTGCTCCTCGATGAGATCGCGTCCATGGATCTTCAATGCGCCCACGCCGCAGTAGTACGGGCCCTGCGGCGCCGGGAAACCGTTCGGTGGGAAGCCGGCCGGCCAACCGGTGGCCGGATTGATGAGCGTGTACTCCTGTTCGAGACCGAACACCGGCTCCTGGTCGGCGTACTTGGCCAGCGAAGCGGCGGCGATCGCCCGGGTGTTGGTGGGGTGCGGCGACATGTCGGCGGGCAGCAGGGTCTCGCAGAGCACGAGGACATCGTTTCCACCCCGAATCGGATCCGGACACTGGAAGACAGGATTGAGGACGACATCGGAATTGTCACCTTCGGCCTGGTTGGTGCTGGAACCGTCGAACCCCCAAGTGCCCGGCTCGGTGCCATCAGCGAGAATCTTGGTCTTGGAGCGGATCTCACGCGTCGGCTCACTGCCATCGATCCACATGTATTCAGCCCGGTAAGCCATATGAGTTCACTTTCTCAATCGACCCCGGCCGGGGTCGAATAGTTGTCGGCGGATGTCACCATTGTGGTGTTCCGGCACCCAGCGTTCCAGCACACCGTTTCCGAGCTGTTGCCCTTTTGTGAACGGCATGTGAACGGACCACGTTTCAGGGGCGTCGGCCGTCCCATGCTGGCATCATCTGAATGAAGGCGACACACCGGAGTTCGGCATGCAACGTCAACAGGAATACGTTCTGCGCACCATCGAAGAACGCGGTGTGCGTCTCATCAGGCTGTGGTTCACCGATGTTCTCGGGCAGCTCAAGTCGGTGGCGATCTCTCCGGCCGAACTCGATTCCGCCTTCGCCGAGGGCGTGCAGTTCGATGGTACGGCGATCGATGGTTTCAGTCGGGTACACGAATCCGATGTACTGGCCCGCCCGGATGCCACGTCGTTCGAACTGGTGCCGTGGGCCGACGAGGACGAACCCACCGGTCGCATGTTCTGCGACATCGCCGATCTGGACGGATCGGCATTCCAGGGCGACCCGCGGCAGGTGCTTCGACGCAACCTCGAATCGGCTCGGCAACTCGGCTACACCCTCATGGCCGCCCCGGAGGTTGAGTTCTTCTACTTCGCGTCCGGAGACCCGAGCAGGGGCACGCCCCAACCACTGGATCAGGCTTCGTACTTCGACCTCACCACTGCCGATGTGGCCAGCGACGTTCGACGGCGAACGATCCACATGCTTGAGGCCATGGGGATTCCAAT
>CAZDYO010000396.1:0-3214 GCA_964509555.1 uncultured Acidimicrobiales bacterium | reverse complement strand
CGTGGCTACCGCGAAGAAACCAACTGCGTCGTCCTGCAACTGGGCCTGCACCTCAGCCGGGCTGATTGTGCTCAGATGCATTTGTGGAACGTTGGGACCCGCCGCATACACGAGAGTGTGGATGCCACCGGCGGCGTCGGCTATCGCATCGACGTTTGCTCGGCAGGCGTCGTGATTGGCAAGATCCAGTTCAACGGTCCATGCGGCTCGACCAGCATCGCTGACCGCGGCCGCAACGCGAGCGGCCCTCTCTCCACTGGATCGGTAGGTGATGGCCACATCACTGCCTCGTCGAGCCAATTCCACGCATATGACCTCTCCAAGGCCACCGCTGCCCCCCACAACAAAGGCCGCTCCGGGCCGAGCAGCGAAGTCGATCGACAGGTCGGTTCCATGGGAAGTCACTTCGAAAGAGTGCCCGAGCCTCGGCGCCGACGCCAACCGACCGGCATCACGGCGTGTGGCGAGGCCCGGTCTCGCGCCATTACCTATGATCGGGGCATGCGCCTCGGAGTGTCGATCACATCAGCCCACAACGTTGAAGATCCCGCTGTCGGGGCCCGCAACATCATCGAACGGGCCCGGGTGGCACGCGACTCGGGCCTCGATTCGCTGAGCCTGGGAGATCATCACGCCACCCCGATTCCCTACTACCAGGGCGTGCCGATGCTCGGTCGGCTCACCGCCGAATGGGACACCACCCGCCCCACGGGTTGTCTGTTTCTGCTACCGCTCTGGAACCCGGTTCTCGCTGCCGAACAGATCGGCGTGCTGGCCTCGCTCTGCGAAGGCACGTTCATCGTGCAGACGGGCATCGGTGGCGGAGACCAGCAGTTCACGGCGATGGGGGCCGACATGTCCACGCGCGGCCGGGTTCTCGATGAGTCGATCAGGGTCATAAAGGCACTGCTGGCCGGCGAGACCGTCGAGAGTGACCACTTCAGGATCTCACAAGCCATCATCAACCCTCGACCGTCCGGAGATGTCGAATGGTGGATCGGAGCCGGTGGACCCGGACCGTTGAGACGGGCGGCGAGGGAGGGCGACGCGTGGTACGGCGGACCCGGGGTCACCGTCGCGTTGGCCCCCGAGATGCTCGACATCTACCGCTCGGCCTGCCACGACCACGGGCGCGAACCTCGCGCCATCGTGCGCAAGGACGTGATTGTTCTTCGGGACGGCGATCGGGCCAGGGCGCTCGGAGATGGGTTGGTTTCGTCCGGCTATCGGGGCATGCCACGAGAGGCAGTGGCCTACGGGAACGTCGACGACGTGGCCGAACAACTCGCGCCGTTTCGTGATCTCGGTTTCAGCGACGTGATCGTGCGCTGCATGACCATCGAGCAGCGTGATGCACTTGAGACCCTTCAATTGTGCGGCGAGGTGCGTCACCTGCTGGCTTGAGGCTCAGCGTCTCCTGTGTGCGGCCAGTGCTGCTCCAACGATGCCGGCACGATTCTGGAGCTTGGCCTGAACGACCGGTGTATCGACCCTGATTCTGGGGCCGAATCGGTCGAAGTTCTTGCTGATGCCTCCGCCGATCACGAACAGATCGGGCCAGAAAAGCCTTTCCATCTCCTTCAGAAAGCTCTCGACGCGCTTCGACCATTCGCCGAAACCGATGTTGTCGTCGTTCTTGGCCCGCGACGACGCCAGATCCTCCGCCTCGACACCACCCATCTGCAGATGCCCGAACTCGGTGTTGGGCACAAGCCGTCCGTCGACGAAAACCGCGGTACCGATTCCGGTTCCGAGAGTGATCATCACCACCACCCCATCGATTCCCTTGGCCGCGCCCAGTTTCACCTCCGCCAAACCGGCTGCATCAGCGTCGTTGATCATCGTGACCGGATTGTCGAGAGCCTTGGAAAAGACCTTGTCGGCATTCACTCCAACCCAGGCCGGATTCAGATTGGCGGCGGTGAGTGTGTGGCCCTTCCTGATCACGCCCGGGAAGGCACAGCCGACCGGCCCATGCCAGTCGAAGTCCGCGCACAGCCCCCGGGCTATCTCCACTATCGCCTCGGGCTCACCGGAGTCGGGGGTGGCCACGCGGCGGCGGTCGCTGGCGAATTCGCCGGTCTTGATGTCGACCGGAGCGGCCTTGATTCCCGAACCGCCGATGTCGATGCCGAGGATGTGGTCGGAGTGTTTGTGGTGATGGCGGCTCACTCGGAATCTCTCAGATCGAGGTCGGCGATCAGCGTGGCGTTCCTGGTGGAAATCATTCCGGCTGGTATATCGCGATCTCCCGAAAGAAGGCGGTGGAGGGCGTCGCGTTTGGATTCTCCGCTCACGAGCCACACCACCGCGCCGGAGCGATTGATGGCCGGGAAGGTGAGTGTCATCCGCCGATGCCCGGCGTAGGGACCCGTGATGGCCACATCCCGATCGCATTCGTCGAGCACCGCATCTCCCGGCACCAGTGATGCCGTATGGCCGTCGGTACCGAGGCCGAGGTGCACCACATCAATGCTTTCGGGAAGCGACCACGCGTATCTGAACGCCCCCTCATCGAGGCTCACAGCCCCGACAGGCATGGGGTGGAGGTGGACCGGCACCCTGCTCGTGAACGACTTGGTGAGATGAGTGAGATTGCGCTCGGGGTCGCCCACGGGGACCACCCGCTCATCGACCTGGAAGACGTCGACACGGTCCCATTCGAGCTCGGCCTCCGACAACAGCTCAAGAGCCGGCCACGGGGTCGAGCCGCCGCTCACCGCCAATGAAACGCGGGGTTTGTCGTTGAGGGCCGCTCGCAGCAGGTCCTCGAAGACCATGGCCGCATGACCGTCCAGGTCGGCCACGAACCTGGTGCCGATCATGTGAGACCCACGGCCAGTTCCCATGCGGCGCCCCCGACCAGCCCGGCGTCGTCGGCAAGCTCTGCGCCCACCACCGCTATAGGTCGGGATGGATCCCTGGGACCATGCCGATCGAGCAGCTCCCGCACCGGTGTGTGGACAAGATTTCCGTTGAGACCCATGCCACCTCCCACAATCATCGCATCGGGTCCGAGAATATGGGCGAGATTGACTATGGCAATACCCGCGGCACGGATTGTGCGCTCCCACACGGCCATCGCCGCTGGGTCGCCTGCCGACGCCATGGCCACGAGCTCCTCACCGTTGTCGGTGAGCCCCGCAGCCGTGGCCTCCCGGCCGAGTGCCGTTCCCGAACCGAGTTCCTCGGCCGTGGCCGGTTCATTCGCAAG
>CAZDYO010000395.1:0-3224 GCA_964509555.1 uncultured Acidimicrobiales bacterium | reverse complement strand
CGGCGGGCTTTCGAAAGCAGGGTCCGCAGGCTCCATCTCGACGGCGACGACTACTCTCTGGTCATGGCCGACCTCGACCATTTCAAGCTGCTCAACGACAGTTTCGGCCACGATGCCGGCGACCGGGCCCTCACCGCGTTCGCGGAGGTTCTCAGGTCGACCGTGCGCTCCTCCGACGTGATTTGCCGCTGGGGAGGCGAAGAATTCACTCTGGCGCTGGTCGGTGCATCAGAGGACGAGGCCGGAGAGATGCTCGACAGGATCAGACTCAACCTGATGGGGAAGTTGTCGACCTCCGGCATAACCCCGTTCACCGCCAGCTTCGGATACGTCGATGCCGGTTCGTGTCCGAGTCTGGAGGCCGCGATCCGGCTGGCCGACCAGGCCCTCTACGAGGCCAAGGCCAGCGGACGCAACAAGGCTGTCAAAGCTCGGGCCGACGGACACGGTGAGCACATGCCGGTCGCGTAGTGCACTGAGCGTGGATCAGGAAACGGTCACATCGGCGCCGAGGGCGACGAGCTTGCCGGCCAGGTCTTCATAACCACGGGCCACATGGTGGGCATCGGACACCACCGTTGATCCCTCGGCTCCCAGGCCGGCAACCACCAGCGCGGCGCCGGCGCGAATGTCGTGGGCCTTCACGGGTGCACCGGAGAGCCGATCAACCCCGCGCACGACGGCGTGATGAGTGTCGGTGCGAATGTCGGCGCCCATTCGTCGAAGCTCGTCGACGTACTTGAATCTGCCCGCGAACAGATTCTCGGTGACGATGCCGACTCCCTCGGTGGTGGCCAGCAGCGCCACCAAAAACGGCATGAAGTCGGTGGCCAACCCGGGGTAGGGCAGGGTCGGGCAGTCGACCGAACGAAGCCGGGTCGGGGCCAGCACCCAGAGACCGTCGGCATCGGGGGAGATCCGCATGCCCATCTCACCCAGTTTCTGACAAAGCATCGCCATGTGATCGTGGCGGGCACCCCTGATGGTGATCTCGCCGCCGGTCACACCGACCGCGGCCAGGTAGGTGGCCACCTCGACACGGTCGGGGATCACCGTATGGTCGGACGAATGCATCTCTGTCGCCCCGGTGATAGTGAGCGTTGCCGAGCCGGCTCCGACGATGCCGGCGCCCATCTTGTTGAGCATCTCGCACAGATCGGCGATTTCCGGCTCGCGTGCGGCGTTGTCGATCACCGTTGTCCCCTCGGCGAGCACCGCGGCCATCAGGATGTTTTCGGTGGCCCCGACACTTGGGAATTCCAGCAGGATTCGTGTTCCACGCAGCGTGGGAGCCGAGGCGTGGATGTATCCGTGGACATTTTCGAAAACGGCCCCCAGCTCACCGAGGCCGCGCATGTGCATGTCTATTGGCCGGGGACCGAAGTCGTCGCCGCCGGGCAGCGCCACGCGTGCCTCCCCGCATCGGGCGAGCATGGGCCCAAGGACGACTATCGATGCCCGGAACTTTTCGACCAGTTCGTAAGGGGCCACCGGCTCGATCTCCGACGGGACCTCGATGATCAGATCCGGGACGGGATCGGAGGCCTCCCAGTGAACCGTGCATCCGATCGACCTGAGCACTTCCGACATCAGCGCGACGTCGGTGATTCTCGGCACGTTGCAGAGTCGGTAGGTACCCTCGGCGAGCAGCGAGGCCGCCATCAGCTTCAGAGCCGAATTCTTGGCCCCGCCCACCCGCAGGGTGCCGTTGAGCGGGTTTCCCCCCACGACCGTGAGAGTGGAGATGGGGCTCTCCGAACTGGGTTCATCGAGCTGCCCGGTGGTTGCGGACGCTACCGGTCGGCGTTCAAGTGGATTCGGGGACGACATCACGGGAAGTCTGCCACGCTCAGAGCCGTGCGAGGCTCAGCCCGCGAGAGCACGGATCGCCGCCGTCGACGCCATGGCCAGACCCACGGTGAGAACGAACGGGGCCCGTCGCCACGACGCGACAACCGCCACGGCCACCCCCGCAAGCCTGGCATCAAGGCTCAGGGAACGTTCGGCGCCCACGGTCTGCACCACTATCAGCGCCGCGAACAACGCCGCCGGCACCAGGGCCGAGAACGGCGTGAGTCGGCGCGATATCGCCCCGGTGTCTCGACCGGCCAGGGCGAACACACCAATCGCCTTGAATCCGTATGCCCCCAGGATCATTGCCGTGAGCAGGAACCAACTCATGACTCGACCGTGCCCGGAGGCTGGTGGGAGAGGCCGCTCGGGCGGCTCCACGCTGCCGGCACAACTCCCAGAGCGGCCAACAGCAGCGGTACCCCGGCGGGAGTGAACGGGATCGCAACCACCGCTATCGCCGCTCCCATGACGGCCGCGAACCGTGCCGGCGAGGTGCGTAGATGAGGTGAGATGAGGGCCACGAACGATGCCGGGAAAGCCGTGTCGAGCCCCCAGGCGTTCGGATCTCCGATGAACGATCCGAGCACGGCCCCGGCGATCGATCCCAATACCCAGAGACACCACAGCCAGGCCCCCGTGAACCAGAAAGCATCGGCCGCCATTCGGTCGTCGGGCTGGGCCGCCGACATGGCGGTCGTCTCGTCGATCACGAATTGTGCGGCAACAACGCGTCCGCTCATCGAGTTCGGCAGTACCCGCTTCACGACGGGCCCGTACAGGGCGTTGCGGGCAGCCAGAAGCATCGCCGAACCGAACGCAGCAAACGGGGTACCTCCTCCGGATACGACACCCACTGCCGCGAATTGCGACGCGCCCGTGAACACGAGCGCCGACATGACAACGATCTTGGGAATGGACAGACCGGCCGCATCGGCCAACACCCCGAATGTGACTCCTACAACCCCCACTGCCGCGACAAGGACCGTGGCTTGGCGACGATGAGGGGTCATCCTTGGATCAAAGCGGTGTGAAGCTCCACCACCAGACGGTGTATCAGGTCGGAACACGCGTCGAAGACGTCTTGGTCCCCGGACGCGGGGTCGATGATCTCCTCCCAATCGTCGATCTTCTGATCGGCCAGCTCCAGAAGGCCCACCCGGTGATCGAACGACTCGCGCTGGTCCCGCGAACTTCCGCGGATCCCGGGGTTGGCCGCGAGCCGGTCGGCGAGGCCACCGAGACCCCCGGTCTTCGGCAGGCCGCCAGGATGAGTGCGGCGCATCCACTCGATGTGCATTGGTTCCATCGCCACGATCAGGCCGGCCCGATCCACGTCGGACCCGTCCAGTTGGTGGCTGCGATGCCACGGG
>CAZDYO010000394.1:0-3237 GCA_964509555.1 uncultured Acidimicrobiales bacterium | reverse complement strand
CTCCTGAAGTTCACGTCCGTAGTTCTCGTTGGGGGACTTGCCGGTGGACGTGGCACCGTCGAGAAACACGAGCATGGCGGCATCCACCGTTATCGCACGAATCATTTCCCGGAAGTTGCCCAGGGCCTGCTGCTGGAGCAACTCCAGATGTGCGACCATCGAGGGCAGGTAGTTGACGACCGCTGATGACACCGCGAAGTGGTCGTGCCAGAACCACGCCATGGCATCTTCGAACGGTCGTGGGCTGGTGCCCATGTGGCCCATCCAACGGGTGAGCACGTCGAGCCTTTCTGTGGCCCGCTGCTTGCCTTGGGGATCTGCCAGGAACTGCATCCCGTTCCACGGTGACTCGTTTGGAGCCACTCCCACCGCATCGGGCCGGGTCAGACGGTCGAGCACCGCGTCGGTTCCGAGAACCGAGAGCTCATCGAGTTCCCCGGGGGCCAGACCCCAACCGGCCCTGCGGGCCAACCATGCGATTTCTGATCTTTTGTCCACGAGCAAATCTTCGGTGGTGATTGTGATGGAAGTGTGATCCAACCAACAAGACTCATCGCGGCTGGGTCAACGACCAGTTGGGCCGTTGGCCATCAGAGACGGTCGAGGGCCTCGGCCAGATCGGCAACAAGGTCATCGGTCGATTCGATACCGACGCTGAGACGGATCAAGTCGTCGGGCACCTCCAGCGGCGAACCCGCCGCCGATGCATGGGTCATGGCCCCGGGGTGCTCGATGAGCGACTCGACCGCGCCGAGCGACTCGGCCAGCGTGAACACCCTGGTCGATGCCGCCAACCGCATGGCGGCGTCGCGGCCGGCCGCCAGTCGGAACGACACCATGCCTCCGAACCCCGACATCTGCCGGACCGCGATCTCATGGCCGGCATGACTTGGCAACCCCGGATACAGCACCTCGCTGACCTTGGGGTGGCCGTCCAGAAGGTCGACCATCGCCGCCGCGTTGCTGCAATGACGATCCATTCTCACCGGCAACGTTTTCAGGCCGCGCAGCGTCAGATAATTGTCGAACGGGCTACCTACCGCACCCACGGCATTCTGGAGATAGGCGAGGCGCTCGGCGAGGTCGTGGCCGTTCGATGCGAGGAACCCGCCGACCACATCGGAGTGGCCGCCGCAGTACTTGGTGGTGGAGTGGACGACCACATCGGCCCCCAGCGACAACGGCTGCTGGAGGTAGGGAGTGGCAAACGTGTTGTCGACCACCAGCCTGGCGCCGGCATCGTGGGCGACCTGAGCCACCGCCGCAATGTCGATGATGGTCAACAGAGGGTTGGTCGGCGTCTCGGCCCAGATCATGCGGGTGGACGGGGTCACGGCCCCCGCGAGCGCATCAAGATCGGTGAGGTCGACCGCGGTCCACTCCACACCCATGGGGGCGACAACCGCCGATATCAACCGGAACGTGCCTCCATAGGCGTCGTTGCCGAGGATGATGTGGTCGCCCGGAGACAGGGTGCGAAGCAGAGTGTCCTCGGCCGACATGCCGCTGGCGAAGGCCAGCCCGTGACTGGCCCCCTCGAGGGACGCCAGACAGTCCTGAAGCGCGGTTCGCGTGGGATTCCCGGTCCGCGAATACTCGTAGCCGCGGTGGACGCCCACCTGCTCCTGGGCGAACGTGGTGGCCGGCGAAATCGGAACCACCACGGCCCCGCTCACCGGGTCGTGGGGCTGACCGGCGTGGATGGCCCGGGTCTCGAACCCCCACGATTCGGCATCGGCAAACACATCGTCAGCCATTCTCAGAACCTTTCGACAGGAACGACAACACGTCGCTCGATGAGATCACCGACCGCGGACGACCGCCGTCAAGCACCAACAGCGCCGAGTTGGAATCGAGCAGCTCGACGGCCATGGCAACCGGCTGTCCGGCACCGATTGTGGGCAGCGGCGGGCTCATGATCTCCTCGACCGAGGTGTCGAGAAGGTCGTGATTGCCGAACGCAAGATCCATGAGTCGGAGTTCGCTCACGGACCCCATGACCTCGGCCGCTGCCAGTGGCATCTCGCCTTTGGCCACCGGCAACTGGGACACGCCGTGGCGGTGCATGAGAGCAACCGCATCGCTGGCCGGGTCGCCGGGTTGCACATAGACCAGATCGGGGACATCGGCCCGCCGGCTCCCCACCACATCGGCCACAACCGGCCCATCGCAGCGGATGAAACCGAATCCCGCCATCCACGAGTCGTTGAACACCTTCGAGAGATAGAGCCGCCCGGAGTCGGGCAACAACACCACCACGAGATCATCGTGGCTGCATCCCTCGGCGACCTCCAGGGCGGCTTTCACGGCGGTCCCGCACGAACCACCGATCAGCAGTCCCTCCTCCTCGCTGACACGGCGGGCCATGAGGAACGAGTCCCGATCCGACACCGCGATGGTGCGATCGATGTATTCGGGGTGATAGTTGGTGGGGAAGAAATCCTCACCCACCCCCTCGACCAGATACGGGCGACCGCTGCCACCCGAGTAGACCGACCCCTCCGGGTCGGCGGCGATGATCTCGACGGCCGGATTCTTCTCCTTGAGATACTTGCCTATGCCGCTGATCGTTCCACCGGTTCCGGCTCCGGCCACGAAATGGGTGACTTGGCCGTCGGTCTGACGCCAGATTTCCGGCCCGGTGGTTTCGTAGTGGGACTGAGGGTTGACCGGATTGTGGTACTGGCTCGGTTGATAGGCGCCCGGGGTTTCCTTCACCAGGCGGGCCGCTGTCGAGTAGTAGGAATCCGGGTCCTCGGGCGGGACGGCCACCGAGCAGACCACGACCTCCGAACCGTAGGCCCGCAGAAGATCGACCTTCTCGGGAGCGACCTTGTCGGTCATCACGAAGATGCACTTGTAACCCCGCTGGGCGGCGACGATGGCCAGGCCGACGCCGGTGTTGCCCGAAGTCGGTTCGACAATGGTGCCGCCGGGCTTGAGCAGCCCGTCTCGTTCGGCGGCGTCGATCATGGCGATCGCGGGTCGGTCCTTGACGCTGCCGCCCGGGTTGACCATCTCCACCTTGGCCACCACCGGGCAGGGAAGGCCCTCGCCCACTCTCCTGAGCTTGACCATCGGCGTGTTGCCGACAAGGTCGAGTACGGATTCTGCAATCTCCATCACAACTCCTGACCGGGGGTCCCATCATGCCTGAACCTGATGGGGATCGTGGAAAGTCCATCGTTGGGTGGTTCGACTCGGCCGCCGTGCCGTCGTAGGTTGCCATCCGACCGT
>CAZDYO010000393.1:0-3241 GCA_964509555.1 uncultured Acidimicrobiales bacterium | reverse complement strand
CACATTGGGACGTTGTCAATTACCCAGACTCATTTGGGACGATTCACCGACCCGACTCCACTCAGAATGTGGTTATCTCGGCGGGGGACACATCCTGACCCACCCCATCAAATGGCCCCGGAAGCGTCGTGGTGGACTCGCCCGGGCCGTCACCCCGCGAGCTCGACTCGGTGAAGTACAACCGAAGCACCCGGTCGACCGTGGCGCGATCCAGCGAGGCCGGGATTCCCTCGTAAGTGGCCACCGCAAGCACCAGTTTGCACACCGCGATCGGCAGATACGGGCGCAGGTCTCCACCACGGGATCGACATACCGCCCGCAGGTAGGTGGACGAGTCGGCGTCGCACGAAATCCCATCTGCGTGGGCCACCCGAGCCAGAATCCAGTCGAATGACTCGTCGGAGATCGCACCCACGTACACCTTCGATTGAATACGACGGAAGAACGCTTCATCGCCAAGGTCCGACGGATCAAGGTTGGTCGACAGGATCACCTTCACGTCGAAGGGAACCTCGAAGCTCACCCCGTAGTTCAGCGACAGGTAGTCGACTCGGCGGTCAAGCGGAACGATCCACCTGTTGAGCAACTCGTCGGGGGTGAACACCTGCCTACCGAAGTCGTCGATCACCATCACACCGTTGTTGGCCTTCATCTGCAGCGGTGCCAGATACACGCCCGTGGTCGAGTCGTGCGACAGGTCAAGCATCGACGAGGTGAGTTCCCCGCCCACGATCACCCGTGGTCGATGGCAGAGAATCCAACGCGGGTCGAGATTGTCGGGCTGAACCTCCGCGGCAACGTGGACTGTCGGGTCGAACACGATCAACACCTGACCGTCCACCTCTACCGCACGGGGCACCAGCACCAGATCGGGGCTGATCCTCACCACTCGTTCCGCTATGGATGTCTTGCCGGTGCCGGGGGGCCCGTACAGGAAGAGCGCTCCGTTGGCGTTAAGCGCCGGACCGAGTTCGTCGAGCAACTGATCGTCGAGCACCAGATCCGAGAAAGCCTCGCGCAGCAGATCCCTGTTCACGTAGACGGATTGTTGCTGAAGAGCGACGATCCTCCGGTATTCGCTGAGCGACACCGGAGCCGCCCCCGCATAGCTGCACAGCTCCATACGATCACGCGCCCGCCGCTGCCCGAGGTCGGTCAAGGCGATCACATAGTCGCGACCGACCATACCCAGTACCTCGATCTCCTTCTTCTCACGCATTTCCTGGACCATCTTGTCGACCAGCGATGGCCCGAGGGCGAGTGCTGCGGACAGGCTGCTGACGTTGGTACGTCCCTCCATGACGCACCTCCTGAGCAGGAGATCGTGGACCAACGCGTAGGGGATGCCGAGATCATCGACGCCCTTGGGTGGCCGGGTTTCAAGGCGCTCGGCCAGATTGGTGTCGGACACAGCGAAACGGTCCCTCCAGGTGGTTCGACCCACCATCGGCCGTAGCGGCCCGGTCTTGAATCACATGACGAACCCAAAACGGAGAAACCCCAAGCCGACGGCGCTGCCTCGGACTTGGGGCTTCACGGAGTGGAGGTGAGGGGAATTGAACCCCTGGCCTCCTCGATGCGACCGAGGCGCTCTACCAACTGAGCTACACCCCCCGTGGGGCCGTCAGCGTATCGGGAGAGAACGGCGGTGGATACCGGAAACGGGTGACGCGGAGGGAACTCAGGCGTTGGCCGTGGCCCGAAGGTCGACGACATTGTCGATCTCGGAATGACCGGCGCGCAGCAGGGTGACTTTCATCTCTCGCTCGGCCTCTTCGTTGCGACGTTGCACCACCGCATAGCAGTACCAGCCGAACAACGAGTCGATCATGAGGTTGAGCAGCAGCATCGTGGAGCCCAGTACGAAGCTGAGCAAGAAGGTGGTGGCTGCCAACCCTCCGAGACACGAGAGAATCAACCTCCGGCGCTGTGCGGCCTCATCAGCCGACCGGGGCAGAAGCGATGTGGAGGAGACCCCACCCATTGAAGCGGAAGCGGCTGTGGCCCCCAAAGTGTCGAGCCCGCGGTTGAAGGATCTGATCATGTCTGAGCGATGCGTGGCGCCGGCACGGTTGTCGCGCCACCAGACAGCGAGATACGCACCCCATACCGCCACAAGTCCAAGGAGAACAATCGATGTGGTCACTTTGCGGAAGCCCTCCGGCATTCAATGCGATGAAACTTGGGCCTGCTCGGCCCGAATCAAGTTACGGTTCTACTACTACCGTCATGCAAATGCAAACATAAGGGTCGTAAGTCACACCAATAATGTGGCGTATGCCCCATTGAACAGCTTTCTAGGCCGGTTTGGTGTCGGCCTCGAAACCCGATCGCCGGTAGTGGCCTGATCGGCCGCCGGTCTTTTCCCACAGCGCGATCTCACCGATCACCATCGAACGATCCATCGACTTGCACATGTCGTAGATGGTGAGGGCGGCGATGGAGCAGGCAGTGAGGGCCTCCATCTCGACTCCTGTGCGATCCACGGTCTCGACTGATGCCTCGATGTCGATGCGGGTGTCGTTGATCTCGAAGTTGACGTTGACCGCACCGATCAGCAGTGGATGGCACAGGGGCAACAAATCCGATGTGCGCTTGGCCGATTGAATAGCCGCCACGCGGGCAACGGCTATCACGTCGCCCTTCTTGATGGCTCCCTGGGCCACCGCCGAGGCGGTCTCGGCGGTCATGGTGACCGTGCCCCTCGCCACCGCACGGCGATGGGTGGGGTCCTTGGGGGTGACATCGACCATTCGGGCGCGCCCGCTGGGATCGAGATGAGTGAAACCGGTGTCGGCCATGCTCACCCTCCTATCTGGGACATGGACCGCGAGGGCCTGATGAAGTTGACCTGGTTGATCTCGTGGCCCGCCCACTTGGCTGCCACCGACCTTTCGATGGCTGCCGCCAACTCGTCGTCGGTCGAACCGTCGCGAAGCAGTGCCCTGATGTCGGTCTCGCCGGTGGCGAACAGACAATTCCGGAACTGGCCGTCGGCGGTGATCCTCACCCGATCGCAGGTGGTGCAGAACGACTCGCTGACGCTCGAGATCACACCGATCCGACCGGAACCGTCGGCCAGACGGAACCTGGTGGCCGGCGCCGAGGTGCGCTCCACCTCAATGAGAGGGTGAACCGCCGAGATCGTGTCGAGAATCTGCTGACGGGTGAACACGAGATCATTGTTCCACCCGCCGGAGGCGTCGAGAGGCATGAATTCTATGAACCGCACCTCAACGCC
>CAZDYO010000392.1:0-3245 GCA_964509555.1 uncultured Acidimicrobiales bacterium | reverse complement strand
CGGGAAACTCGTAGTCGGTCTGCGATCCACTTACCAGGATCTTGCCCGAGTACACCGACCTCACCTCCGAGATGAGATCCTGCACCCGCTGATCGAACTCAGCGACGTAACCCTGGTCGGCGAAGAAACTCGCGGGCGGGAACACGTGGAAGACGTACCCCGGCAGCAGCAGCATCTCGGCACCGATCTCCTCGCCGACGGTTGCGTTCCACATCCACTGGGCCCGGGCCTGATCGAACCACTGGCTCCACCATTCGGGGGTGCCCAATCGGGTGGTCTGTTCCTGCCAGTCGGGCTGCACCTCGGGGTTCTGCTGCGGAGCGAGAAACACCTTGAGACCCATGTCGTGCGCCACCTTGGCTTGGGCGCGAAGGTCATCGATGGGGGTGAGGACGGTCCACGTGAGCAGAGGCCGGGACTCGATCACCGGGTCTGGTTGGATCCGGCCGAAGCTCCAAACCGACGAGATGGCCACCCAGTCGGCGTTGTCGCGCTGGGCCGCGGCGAATGTCTCGGCTGATTCGGGAAGGAACGACGGCTGCCAGAAATCGGGCGGGTAGACGCCGGCGATCCACTCCGGACGGTCGAGGGGAAAGGGCGAACGGGCCAACGCTGCCGACCCCTCCCACGTGGCGACCCAATCGTTCACATGCTGACCGTCGTAGTCGGTACCGATATCGAAATCAGGGCTGGAAAGAGAGGTGTCGTCGATCGTGTAGCGGTAGGTGAGAGGACCATCGTGAGCGAAGTGAACCGTCGCCTCCCGGAGCCACGGATTGCCGGCGACGGCGTGGGTGGGTGTGCCGTTGCTGCCGAGAGCCGGCCGGTCGCCGGTGATCCGGATCATGGCGTCGGCTGGGGTGGCCGGAGGGATCGAGAGCCGGAAAACCACGTCGAGACCGCCATCGGGGCCCCGTCCGGAGGCATCGGGGAACGACTTCCAGCGGGTGACCGTGACGTCGACCGGGTCGCCATCGGGAGGCGTCACCAACGTTCGGCCACCGTTGCTGCTGGCCTCGGCTGAGCCGTCGAATCCGTTGAGATCATCGCCGAGCGATATGCGGAAGTCGACGGGTTCGTTCGGGGGAAAGGAACCGAGGGTGGTGACGAACTCATGCTCGCCGACCGGGTCCATTGGATACGACGGCCCGAGCACGAAATGGACGGGCACTTCCGGCGTGGTGTTGTCGGGCACACGTACGTGGACGGCGAACACCGGCCAGCCGTCGTTGGCCCAGTGGTCGATCTCGTCGATTCTGGTGGTGCCCCGGTCGCCAACCTTCATGGTGCGGAATCGCCGCTCCGGCCCCACAGATTCGGCGGACACCTCAGTGCCGAGCGTGTAGTAGTAGTTGATGTAGGCACCTGCCGGAAGGTCGATGGTCACCGAGGCCGTGTCGCCCGTGCGCCGCATCGCCGGCATGGTGAGTCCGTCGGCGACCAGAGGTTCGTTGACCTGCGATTCGCGGGCGCCCAACTGCCGAAGGTTCCCACCAATGTGGGGAACCGAGTCGTCTGGCGTGTCGGGCGACAGGCGCACTCGGAACTCGACCGGCACCATTTCGGCTGTTGGCATCGAGATCTCGAGCCCGTCGACACCCTCCGGCCCGAGGTCGACCTCGATCTGTGTTGGGGACCGGTCGCCGGTCACCGTTCGGGCCACGACGCGGTGGGGGCCTGGTGGTAGCCCGGGAATCGAGAACGAGCCATCGAACCGAGTGGCGACGTGGACCCCTCCGGCGGTCACGTCGACATCCATGAGGGGTGACCCCGACTCCGGGTCGATCACCCGTCCGCTCAGGGTGGCCGCCGTGAAGCCGTCCTGATGATCATGCCACTGGGCCACGACGTCGTGGACCTCGCTGAGGCCGGGATCGGCCATCAAGAGCCTGTACCCCAGAGCTTGGCCGGTGAAAACGTCCTCGCGGGTGCGCGACCGTTCCTCGCAGCACCCTTCGCCGTTCCATCGGTCGTACGCGTATCTGACCAACCCCCCATCGGGCACCTCGACGGTGACCGACCAGGAATGGTCACCGTCGTTGGTCATCTGCTCCCGAAGCAGTTCCACACCGGGCGCCACCGACGCGATCGACAGGTGAACGGGTTCGTCCGCGGGGGTCGCCGCCGGAACTCTCACTCTGAAAGTGAGTTCATGTGTGGCCACATCAGGGGAAACGGGTGGGAGAGTGTCGGCGCTGCCACCGGTCGTGCCCAGGGGCGCGGCTTCATCGAGCACAGGAGCGGCAGCCCCGGGCGGCGGACCGGATGAAGAGCAGGATGCAACAATCAGGGCGGCCGCGACGCCCACTGCCGGCAGCGTGAATCTCGTGGACACATCGACTCCGATCGGTCGACATCACGAGATGATAATGACAGCCTGAAGCCTTTTCCGCCGGTTTTGTGAACGTTTGGAGTCCCATATGGGACTCCAAACGTTCACAAAACCGGCGGAAAAGGCTTCAGGGGATCCACTTGGCGTGGCGGGTGGGGGAGTAATTCGACAAGGCATCCAGAATCGATGTTGGTGTGGGAGCGCTCACCAACAGGCTGTGGTTCGAGCGCTTGAGCAATTGTCGCTCAGCGGCGTCGTCGAACAGGGTGAGCAGCGGCTGCCAGAAACCGCCCACGTCGAGGACCCCGATCGGCTTGTCGTGAATGCCGATCTGGCTCCAGGTGAGTACCTCGGCCAACTCGTCAAGAGTGCCGAACCCGCCCGGGAGCGCCACGAACGCGTCGGCCAACTCATACATGCGGGCCTTGCGTTCGTGCATCGATGACACCTCCTCCAGTGTGGTGATGCCCCGGTGAGCGATTTCCTTGGAGAAGAGCCCTTTGGGGATGACCCCGGTGACGGTTCCGCCGGCCTCGATCACCGTGTCGGCTATCAGCCCCATCAGGCCCACCGACCCACCGCCATAGACCAGCTCGATGCCGCATTCGGCCATGAGCCTGCCCAACTCCACTGTGGCGTGGGTGACCTCCGGATCATTGCCGGGGGAGGACGCACAAAAGACGCAGATTCGCTTGAAGTCGATCACCCGGCGACGCTACAACCAACGACCCCTCGCGCCTATGGTCTGTGGATGAAGCATGGACTCCAACTGGCACCGTTTGGCCACTACAGCGACCCCAATCGGCTCGTCGAGTTGGCGCGACAAGCCGAGGAGTGTGGCTGGGACGGCATCTTCCTGTGGGACCATGTTCTGCGCACCGAGACACGTCAGGTCGCCGATCCCTGGGTGTCG
>CAZDYO010000391.1:0-3256 GCA_964509555.1 uncultured Acidimicrobiales bacterium | reverse complement strand
GCGACAAGAAAACGCCGTCGCAACACCCGTCCAACGTGATCGGCGGGCCCAACATCGTGATCATCGCCGAACACAAACTGGCCGACCCGGTGGTTCGCGAGCAGGGCATCACACTGTTCACGGCCACCGTTCGTCGACCCGCCCCCGACATGCTCGACCAGCAACTCAACTGCCATTCGAAACTCCACGAGGTGATAGCTCTTATCCAGGCCACCCACGCCGGTGCCGACGAAGCCCTCATGCTCGATCCCACCGGGGCAGTGGCCACCTGCAACGCCACCAACTTCTTCATCGTTCGCCACGGGGAGGTGTGGACCTCCACCGGCCTCTACAACCTCAACGGCATCACCCGGGCTGTGGTGCTCGAAGTGGCCGAGGCCCACGGCATCACCACCCACGAGGCCCCGTTTTCGCTCACAGACGTCTACAGGGCCGACGAAGCGTTCGTCACCGGTACCTTCGGCGGGCTCACTCCGGTCAACGAGATCGACGGCCGCGCCATCGGCACGGCTGTCGGAGGAGGTTCAGGCCCGCTCACCAACCATCTGCGCGATCTCTACGAGGCCACCATCGAAGCCGACTGCGCCCAGCAGCGATGACCATTCGCATCAACTGCTGGTCGGGCCCGCGCAACATCTCGACCGCGCTCATGTATTCGTTCCGGCAGCGACCCGACACAACCGTCGTCGACGAGCCTCTCTACGCCCACTACCTGCGGGTGAGCGGACGGATACACCCGGGGCGAGACGAGGTGCTGCGCACCCAGAACCCCGACGGCGGGGAGGTCATCGACAACCTGATCCTCGGCCACTACGACACCCCGGTGGTCTTCTTCAAGCAGATGGCCCACCACCTGGTCGACCTCGACCGCTCGTTTCTCGGCCAATGCCGCAACATTCTTCTCACCCGTCACCCGGCCGAGATGATCGCCTCGTTCGCCGTCAACGTCCCCGACGTCACCCTCGCCGACACCGGGCTCACACAACTCGTCGAGCTGCTCGACACCATCGTTGATTCCGGCGACGAGCCGGTGGTGATCGACTCCCGGGTCCTTCTCGACGATCCGGCGCGGGTGCTGTCGGAGGTCTGCGGGCGCGTGGGTATCGATTTCGACGAAGGCATGCTGTCGTGGTCGGCCGGAGCCAAGCCCGAGGACGGCAGTTGGGGCGAACACTGGTACCACAACGTTCGCCGCTCAACCGGGTTCGCGCCGAGGGAAGCCAAGAACATCGTGCTACCGCCGGAACTCGAGCCGGTACTGGCCGAGGCGCTACCGCTCTATGAAAGGCTCAGTGCCCACGCTGTCACCTGATCGGGCTCCGTCGGCGAGTCAGAGGATCTTGTCGAAGAAGTCCTTGGTGCGATCGTTCCGGGGATTGCTGAACACCTCGTCGGGGTCTCCCTGCTCGACGATCATCCCCTCGTCGACGAAGACAACCCGGTCGGCTGCAGCACGGGCGAACCCCATTTCGTGGGTGACGACCACCATGGTCATGCCCTCTGATGCCAGGTGGAGCATCACCTCGAGCACTTCCTTGATCATTTCAGGATCGAGCGCCGAGGTGGGCTCGTCGAAGAGCATGACCTTGGGTTCCATCGCCAACGATCTGGCGATGGCCACCCGCTGCTGCTGACCACCCGAGAGCTGCCTCGGATACGCCGCTATTTTCTCCGGTATGCCCACACGCTCGAGTTGGTGCTCGGCCATCTCCATGGCCTCGGCCTTCGATCGACCCCTCACTTTGCGCTGGGCGAGAGTGACGTTCTGACCGACAGTCAGATGGGGGAAGAGATTGAACTGTTGGAACACCATCCCCATCTCGGTACGGGCATCATCGACGTCGGCGCCCTTGTCGGTGAGGACCTTTCCGTCGAACACAACGGCACCGGTCGTGGGCTCCTCGAGCATGTTCATGCACCGTAGAACAGTCGACTTTCCGGAACCCGAAGGCCCGATGATCACAACCACCTCGCCGGCGGCCACATCGAGGTCGATTCCGCGCAGGGCATGAACCGAGGTGCCGAACCACTTGTGGATTCCTTGCAGAGAGATGATCGGCATGTCGAGACTCATCGTGCCCCCACCCGGTCGCGGCTCATCCATCGTTCGAACCCGTGGAGTATGAGCGAAAGAATGATCACCATCACCAGGTAGGTGAAGGTGAGCACCACGTAGGTTTCACGCGGCCTGAACGACCTGTTGACGTACAACTTGGCGTTCTGGGTCAGTTCCCGAACCGCCAGCAGTGACAGCAGCGAGGAATCCTTCAGCATGGCGATGAAGTCGTTGGCCAGAGGCGGGAGAACGTTGCGCACCGCCTGGGGCAGGATGATTGATCTCATTGTGGAGCCGTATGACAGGCCCAAGCTTCGCCCGGCTTCCATCTGACCGTGTTCGACCGATTGGAAGCCGCCGCGGATCACCTCGGCGATGAATCCGCCATAGACCAGAGCAAGACCTGAGATGCCCCGCCACTCCTGGGTGACGTCCTTGTTGGTGAGCCCAAACCAGGGAGCGACCGTGGGCACGATCACGAAAGCGATGAAGAAAAGCAGAGGGAGGGTTGGGACCCCGCGGATGAACTCGACATAGGTGCGAGAGAGGCTCCGCAGAACCGGATTGCGCGACACCCGGCCGAAGCCGACGATCAAGCCGATGATCATGGAGAACAAGAACGCCCAGAGGGTGGTACGAATCGTGACCCTGATCCCGGGAGATATGGCCTGCCAGGCTTCGTTGTAACGCTCCACGAAGAACGTGTAGTAGCCGAAAAGGGCGACGACTGCCGCGAGAAGTACGGCCCACCATGGGAACCGGTCCCACCAGGGATCAAGGTCGTTTCTTACCTCCGGGGGGAGGTGTGTGTCGAGCCCCTCGGACTCGTGCCTGGTTGCCCCCATGTGTCCTTCCTAGCAGAACGCGACGGAGGGGCGACGACCTGCAGTCGACGCCCCTCCAGTCATGAATTGTTGGATTCCGACCTTCAGCTGCCGTAGTTGACGTCGGCGATGTCGTCGTAGGTGATGGTGAACGAATCACCGAAGTACTTCGACGAGATGGTGTTGAGAGAGCCGTCGGACTTCATCTTGGCGATGGCCGCATTGAACGGTGCGACGAGATCAGAACCGAGAGGGAAAGCGAATCCGAGCTGGTCGGATGAAAGCGATCCGCCGGCGAGCTTCACGTCGGAAGCGTTCTCCCCGACGTAGCCCTGGCCGGCGGTCTCGTCCATGATCACTGCGTCGACGTCGCCGG
>CAZDYO010000390.1:0-3259 GCA_964509555.1 uncultured Acidimicrobiales bacterium | reverse complement strand
CGGTTTTGTGAACGTTTGGAGTCCCATTTGGGACTCCAAACGTTCACAAAACCGGCGTTGGGAGAATTGGTGGGCGGGTTTAGCATTTGGTCGACGCATGGCCGGATCGATCCGACCGCTGCCCGACCCGCCTCCATCGGCCCGGCCCGCAGCTGCCGTCAGCGTCGAGAGGCGAATTGTCGTGCCCGAGAACCCGAAAGTGCAGAAGAACCGCGTCGCGCCGGGCCCCACACCGGGCCGCAAGCGAGGACTTCTCGCAAAGATCATCTCCACCGGGCGGGTCGCCGAACCCACCCCCGATACCCACGACGACATCGACCCCGATTCGCGTCGTGCCGAGATCGCCGGACAACTCCGCGGCTCCATACAGATCCGTCACGTCGACTGCGGGTCGTGCAACGGCTGCGAACTGGAGGCCATCTCCGCATTCGGACCGGTCTACGACGCCGGGCGCTACGGACTCGGCCAGGTGGCGTCACCGCGACACGCCGACGCCCTGATGGTCACCGGCCCGGTCACCAAGAACATGGCCACACCCCTTCGCAAGACACTCGCCTCGGTGCCCGAACCGCGGCTCGTGATCTCGTTGGGCGACTGCGCCATCGACGGCGGCGTCTTCGCTGATGGTTACGGAGTGGAAGGCCCGGTGTCGGCGGTGGTCGGCGTCGACCTCGAGATCCCCGGCTGCCCGCCACACCCCGATGCCATCATCGCCGCGCTTCGGGGGCTGATCGAATCGTGAACACCGCCGAACTCGGAGTTCTTGCGGCGACGATCGCCGCGCTCGTCGCAGCGATCGCCGGCTTTGCGCTGCCCATCGGTCCCCGCCGGCTCGTCGTCGGATGGCTCACGGCGATCACCGGAGCGATGTCGATCACCGCGGGTGCGTCGGTGCTGGTCGGCGGCGCCGGCTTCACCCACCACTACCCCGACCTTCTTCCCCTCGCGGGGGTGAGCATCTCGCTCGACGCACTCGGAGCGGTGTTTCTCGTGATCATCGGTCTGGTTGCAGTGCCAGCCGGGATCTTCTCGACCGAATACGCCGACGGGGCGCTCGAGCGCCCGATGGTGGCCGTGTCGCTACCGCTGTTCGTGTGGGGCATGGTGCTGGTACCCATCGCGGCCAGCACCACCACGTTCCTTGTCGCCTGGGAATTGATGGCGCTCACATCCCTCACCTTGGTGCTGGCCGAACACCACCACGACCCCGCCGTCCGCAAGGCCGGTGTCTGGTATGGAGCGATGACCCACCTCGGGCTCGTGGCCATCCTCATTGGCTTCTCGATTCTCGGCTTCCACGGCGGCGACGAGTTCACCGCCATCCGAGCCGTCGGCCCCGGCCTGTCGGCCCACACCCGCATGCTCGTCATGGCGCTCTTCCTCATCGGGTTCGGCTCGAAGGCCGGTGCGGTGCCGCTCCATGTCTGGCTCCCCCGGGCCCACCCGGCCGCGCCGAGCCACGCATCGGCGCTCATGTCGGGAGCGATGGTGAAGCTTGGCATCTACGGCATCATCCGGGTGTTGTTCGACCTGCTCGGCGGCCCCGGTCAGAGATGGGCCACGCTCATCCTCGTGATCGGCATCGTGTCGGCCCTGTTCGGGATTCTCCACGCTTTGATCGAAGACGACTTCAAGCGGCTGCTGGCCTACTCCACGACCGAGAATGTCGGCCTGATCCTCATCGGAGTTGGAGCGTCCGGGCTGCTGGCCACGAGCGGCCACGCCGAACTCGCCGCTGTCACCATGGCCGCAGCGCTACTCCACTCGGTCAACCACGCCGCCTTCAAGGGACTCCTCTTCCTGGGCGCCGGCTCCGTCCTTAGATCCACCGGCACCCGACTGCTCGACAACCTCGGTGGCCTCGTCCACCGCATGCCGAAAACCACAGTGATGGTCCTCATTGGCGCGCTTTCGATAGCCGGCCTGCCGCCGTTCAACGGGTTCGTGTCCGAATGGGTGCTGCTGCAGGGCCTCATCCATGCCTTCCCGTCTGATTCCACGCTTGTGATCGTGGCCATCCCGCTCGCGGTGGCGGCCGTGGCCCTCACCGGTGGCCTCGCCGCGGCCACATTCGTGAAGGCGGTCGGCACCGGCTTCCTGGCGATGCCCCGCACACAACAAGCCGCCGATGCCACCGAAACCGGACCGGCCATGTGGGGTTCGCTCGGCCTGCTCGCCACCGCCTGCATCGCACTCGGCACGCTCCCGACCTTGCTGATCGACCCGATCTCACGGGCGGTCACCGCCATCGGAACCGACGCCTCACCACTGGCCACCAACGATCTCCAACTCGGGCTTCGCGGCCTGACCGGAACCGTCGCACCGCTCATCGTGGCAACATCGCTCATGGCCGTGGCCATCGCTGTCGTCACCGTGCTCCGGGCCATCGGCGCCCGCCGCGAAGCCCGGATCGCCGAGCCGTGGGCGTGCGGGCGCACGGTCCAGACCGCTCGCATGGAATACACGGCCACCTCGTTCGCCGATCCGCTTCAACACGTATTCGGACAGATCCTGAGGCCGGATCAAGAGCTCGACATGAAACACACCGACGAGGCCAAGCTCCACGTGGAGGCGGTCAGCTACCGCCGCGGCCGGCGCGACGCCATCGAACGCAACCTCTACGACCCGGTGATCGCTCTGGCCCGGTATTGGGGACGGGCCGGTCGCCGTATACACAACGGCAGCCTTCACCTCTACCTCGTCTACGCGTCATTCGGAGTGCTCGTGGTGCTGGTGGTGGCCCGATGACCCTCACTGGCACATTGGTCGCCGTCATCCAGGCTGTTCTTGTGATCCTCAGCGCGCCTCTGGTGGCCGGTCTGGTTCACAAAACCCACGCCCGGCTCGAGGGTCGGCAAGGGGCGAGCGTGCTCCAGCCGTGGCGCAACCTGCGAAAGCTTCTCTGCAAGGAACGCATCCGCCCCGCCACCACGAGTTGGGTATTCCAAGCCGCGCCGATCGTGGTGCTCACAACCCTGATCCTCGTCACCGGAATCGTGCCGATGCTCACAACGCAGCTCGGCCCCGACCCGGTCGGCGATCTCTTCATGGTCGTCTACCTGCTTCTGCTCGGCACCGTGTTCCTGGCGCTCGGCGGCCTCGACACTGCCACCGCATTCGGGGGCATGGGGGCCAGCCGCGAGATGATCGTGTCGTCCCTCGCCGAACCGGCCGTGTTGCTGTCGGTGTTTGCCCTCTCGGTCTCAGCGGGCTCCTCCAACCTCGGCACCATCTCCGGCATGGGAATCGCTGAACCCAG
>CAZDYO010000389.1:0-3271 GCA_964509555.1 uncultured Acidimicrobiales bacterium | reverse complement strand
TCACCGTGACATCTATGTTGATGGTTTTCGCATCCCCGGCCTTGGCCCAGGACACGACCACGACGGCACCGTCCCCCGACGCCACACCGGTCACTCTCCCTCCGACCACCGCGGCTCCGGCCGATGTTGTGACGATCAGCGGCCTCGACTACCTCCAAGCCGGCTTCGATCAACAGGACCACGACCCTCTCCTGTACGACTCCATCGATCAGGTTCGCCTCAACAAGGGAGCGGGCAACCCGACGGTCACCAGACTCAAGGACGGCCGCTGGGTCGTCCCCTTCGAGGCCACCGGCGTGGGGCGCAAGGTGCGACTCACCGGCCAGGTCAACGAGATCAACCTGACAATTCCCATTCCCGAGGGCACCACCCCCGCGGCCATGAGGGCGACCATGTCGGTGTCTCCCGACGTCAGCTCCGGATACTTCGAGTATTTCGGCGGTGGGTCACGGGTGCGCACGGTGGATCTCGGCACCCGGGAACAACGTGGCTCGAGCATCGAGATCCAACTCGACCTGTCGGGAATGAAACCGACCAACGGCAAGATCTCCATCACCTTCCGCAATCGGCTTAGATCCGATGACTACGCATGCACAACCACTCTGATAGGGGCGTGGGTCGACTTCTCCAACGGCGTGTTCGTGTTCGACGGCGACCCGGTCCCACCCATCAACGTCGGCCGGTTCATGCCCCAGCTGCTGGAGAACCTGACCGTGTTCACTCCGGCCCAACCATCGGCGGCAGAAGCCGAAGCCGCCACACGGATCATCAACTCTGTGGTCCGCTCGACTCTGGGCCACAATCCCAGCATCGAGATCCGGGAGCTGTTCGCCCCCGATCGCATCCCGACCCGAGTGTTCGATCCGACCAGCCGCACGATCGTCATATCCCACGACATGCCCGCCGGCGCGCAGCTCGTCCAGACAGGTGCCCGGGGCGTGGTGATGGTGATCGGCGGCGATTCCGCCTCCATCGAGCGATCCTCAAAGGCGTGGGCCGGTGATCTTTCTGATCTGATGGCCGGA
This sequence comes from uncultured Acidimicrobiales bacterium, assembly GCA_964509555.1. Lineage (GTDB taxonomy): Bacteria > Actinomycetota > Acidimicrobiia > Acidimicrobiales > Aldehydirespiratoraceae > SZUA-87. Next base: position 2,246 of record CAZDYO010000389.1, on the reverse strand, counting down.
TCCATCGTCGACGTGATCAGGTACGACCGCGAAGGCGAAGCCAAGGTCCGCCCCGATGGCATCCCGATGCTCGTCGACCTCGACGGCGACGGCGTGTTCGACTCCTACGATCCGCAGGCTCCTCCTCCGGAGGTGCTCGCATCCACGCTCGGTGATACCGCTGTCGACCCTGGGCTGGCCCGCGAGGTGGGATCAACCACCACAACGACCACCACGATCCCGATGATCGACGGTCGTCTCACCAGATTCACACTGGAGGATCTGGGGCTCAACCGGCTGCGGGTGACGGGAATCGGCCGCATGGAGCTTCCGATGTTCATCGACCAGTCCAGTTTCGGTGGCCCGGTTGAGGCCATCGACGTCCATCTCGAAGGCACCTACACCCCCATTGCCCCCGGTGCGCAGGCCACCATGAACGTCTTCTTCAACGGGATCATGGTCAACTCGGTCAACCTCTTCGGAGGCGACGGCACCTACAGCTACGACTTTGATCTCGACCCCCAGTTGCTGGCCCGAAGCACCGGCTTGGTGGTCGTGGTCGACTACACACCGCCATCGGGGTGGTGCCGACCCGGTGAGATCCCGTTCATCCTGCAAATCAATCCATTCTCGTACTTCGACATCCGGCCCGGCGAGGGAATCGATGTCGGCTTCGAGCGGTATCCCCAGAACCTTGTGAACGACGACTTCACGATCGCCCTTGACGATTTCTCCACCAGCAGGCTGAGCCTGGCGACCCGTCTCGTGGCCGCCCTGCAACGCACCACCAACGTTCCACTGGAAGCGTCCTACGTGAGGCTCGATCAGTCGACCAACGTTGAAGGTCCCTTGGTGATGGTGGCGGCGTCAGGACCCGACTACCTCTCATCAGCTCCCCTACTGTCGACCAATCCGATATCGGTGATACGCAACGACCGGATCGAACTGCTCAGATTCGATGTCAACCTCGGCCATGCAGTGCTGGAGGCGTTCGACTATCACGGCTACGACCGGCTGATGCTCACCTGGAACAGCGGTCATGACCCCGACCCCACGATGGGTCTCGAGTTCGCCAACCAGCTGATCGACTCGATTTCCACCCGCGACCAGTCATGGGCGAACCTCTTTGGCGACACCTACCTGCTTTCCGATGGCGCGCCCCCACTGGCGCTCGCTGTTCGAGGCGACAACATCCAACCGACGCCGTCGATTCTCGCTCCCGATTACATCGCCAGGGCGAAACCCCTGGTAATTGCGGCATTCTTCGCGGCGATCGTGGCGTTTGTCCTAAACCTGCTGCGAAAGTGGCGGATCAGGATTCGCGAGGAAGAGGACGCCCGTCAAGCCATGCGCTTGTCGATGGCCAGGATCGCCGACCAGCTCGATGTTCCAGATGGCGACGATCCGGACGACCTGCTTCCCTGAGTCGGATGTGTCGCGGGAGAGCGAAACGACTCAGCTGCGAACCCGACGCCCGGCCCACCACTCATCAAGGCGACGGTAGATCTCATCCTCGGGAAGCTCCCCCTCGGACCGTTTGAGAGCCAGCAGCCACCTCATGGCGTCGCCAACCTCGCGACCCGGTTCGATACCCAGATGCCGCATCACCGCCGAGCCGTCGATCTGGGGGCGCTCGGCCTGCTTGCGCTGCTGATCGGCCAGATCGGCAATGCGACTCTCGAGCTCATCCATCGACCTTTGCAGGGCCTCTTCCTTCGACTTGTTCCGGGTTGTGCAGTCGGAGCGAACCAGAGCGTTGAGCCGGGCCAGCAACGGCCCGGCCTCACGCGCGTAGCGTCTCACCGCCGAGTCCGACCATCCGTCGGCGTAGCCCTTGAACCGGCCGGAAAGCCGCACGAGTTCCGACACGTCGTCGACAATCTCCACGGAGAATCCGAGCGCGGTCATGCGCTTGCGGGCAATTCGTGATCCGGCCGCTTCATGGTGGCGGAAGGTGACCCCGCCGTGATCAAAGCTACGGGTCTTCGGCTTGGCAATGTCGTGGAAGAATGCCGCCAGACGCACATGAAGGTCGGGCGGGGTCTTGCCAACGACGATGATCGTGTGGGCCAGCACGTCCTTGTGACGGTGTACCGGATGTTGTTCCATCTTCAGTTCACCGAACTCGGGAACGAGCCGATCCATCTCACCGCTGTCAACCGCAGCCCACAGGGACGCGACGACGTCTTGAGACATGAGGATCTCGGTCAGGCGTTCAGCGCCGGCGTTGGATGACTGGGTGGTGTCCATGGCGGAAGCAGTCTACG
>CAZDYO010000388.1:0-3301 GCA_964509555.1 uncultured Acidimicrobiales bacterium | reverse complement strand
CCGGTGAGTTCGGAAATCATCTCCACCAGTTCCTTGATGAGGAGCTCACGGTTGGCACCGAGATTGACCGGCTCGGCTTCGTTGTAGTGCTCGGCGGCGAGCACGATGCCCTTGGCGGCATCGTCGACGAAGAGAAACTCACGGCTGGCCGAACCGGTACCCCACACCACGATTTCGTCGTCGCCGGCCTCCCTGGCCAGGACGCACTTTCGAATCAGGGCCGGGATCACGTGGGACACGGCCGGGTTGAACTTGTCGCCGGGTCCGTAGAGGTTGGTGGGCATCAGGTAGATGCCGGTCTGGCCGTATTGGGCCCGGTTGGCCTGCAGGTGAACCAGCTGAGCCAGCTTGGCGATGCCGTACGGGGCGTTGGTCTCCTCCGGGTAACCGTGCCACAAGGATGATTCGGAGAACGGAACCGGCGTGTGTTTCGGATAGCTGCAGATGGTGCCCACCAGCACCGTCTTTTCAACCCCGGCGGCACGGGACGCCTCGATGACGTTGGTGCCGAGCAGAAGATTCTCGAGATACAGCGATGCGGGGCGCTCCATGTTGGCCCCGATTCCGCCCACCCGTGCCGCCAGGTGAATGACCACGTCGGGGTGGGCATCGGCGATGGCAGACAACGCGGCGTCGGGATCGAGCAGGTCGACGTCGGCGCTGGACGGTGAGATAACGTGTAATACGCCGCGGTCGGTGAGGGCTGCCCTTACGGCAGTGCCGAGAAAGCCCGAGCCGCCTGTGACGAACACGCGCTTGTCCTGAAATCGATCGGTCATCCGATGGATCGTACCCCCGGCGCCGCCGCGACGCTGCTGCCGCAAGAGGGTTGGGGTGACCGGTTCTCGTGCCAGAATCCATCCGTGAACAAACGGGTCGCCGCGATAGTCGAGCAGAGCTGGCACAAGGTGCCGGGAGGAACTGCCGCGTCCACGGTGAGAAGCCTCGCCGCCGTCAGGCGAATCGGGACCTGGGATGTGATCGGCGTCTCGGCATTCCATCTGCGACAGCCCGACCCGTTCGTGTCGCCCGAAGTTGATGTCAAGAGGGTTCCTCTCAATCGGATCGCCATGTACGAGGCGTGGCATCGTCTGAGACGTCCGGCAGTGCAGCGGGTCACGGGACCGGTCGACGTCATCCACGCAACCGGTGGGGTCGTACCACCCGGAGGCGACGCGTCGATCGTGGTCACCGTTCACGATCTGGCGTTCATGCACCGGCCCGGGCATTTCACGAAGCACGGCGTTTCGTTCATGACCCGGTCCTTCGAACTGACCCGCCGCGTGGCCAGGCTCGTGCTCGTGCCTTCTCAGGTCACCGCCGACGACTGCATCCGCCACGGGATCCTGCCTGAGCGAATTCGGATCGTTCCCTGGGGCGTCGAGTCGGTCGTGGTCACCGACGACGACCGGCTCGAGATCGCCGCCCGTCACAATCTGCCATCACGGTTCCTGCTCTGGGTGGGCACTGCCGAGCCCCGCAAGAACCTGCGAGGTCTCATGACCGCCCTGAGATCGACCACCCACGATGTGCCCCTGGTCCTGGTGGGCCCGGACGGTTGGGGGGTCGACATCGACGATCTCATCGCCGGCGCTCGGCGTTCTGTCATCCGTCTGGGCGTGGTGTCCCAGCGAGACCTGATGGCGCTCTACAACCTTGCCGAGGTGTTCATCTATCCGAGTCTGCTCGAGGGATTCGGAATGCCGGTGTTGGAGGCCATGTCGCAGGGCACCCCGGTGGTCACGAGTTCCGGCACCGCCACCGAGGAGGTTGCCGGGGGTGCCGCGCTCCTCGTTGACCCCACCGACCTTGGCGGCATCGCCGACGCAGTCGACAAGCTGCTTGACGACGGCGATGCCCGCAGCGAACTCTCGACCCGGGGCTTGGCCCGGGCATCGGAGATGACATGGGACTCGACGGCCCGGCTGCTGATCGATGCCTACGACGAGGCCTCCGAATGAATCGGGTGGTGGTGAATCTCTCCTGGATGGTCCACGGGTCGGTGGGTGGCAGCGAGGAGTACACATCGCGGCTTCTGGGGGCGGTATCCCGATATCCCCCGCCGGGTATCGAAGTGGAACTGGTGGGCATGGCTGGTCTCGGCGAGAGCCATCCGGAGTTGGCAGCTGCCTTCCCGATGCGTTGCGCTCCCGTTGGTGGGGCTTTCCGGCCGCTGCGTATCGCGTCGGAGAACACCTGGATGCGCGGCAAATGCCGCGGCGCCGACTTGGTGCACCATTTCGGCGGACACATCCCGGCCCGCCACGCCTCACCGGCCGCTGTCACCATCCACGACACCCAGCCTCTGGACAATCCGGCCAACTTCTCGAGGGCCAAACAGCTCTACATGCGGCGCATGATCCCGCATGCTGTTGCCACGGCCGAACTCATCTGCACCCCGTCCCAGTGGGTGGCCGACAGGGTCCGCGATCTTTTCCCGACCATGAAAGCCGAGGTGCGTGTGGTGCCGTCCACATGGGACGGAGACGACCGAGACATCAACGCCGCCGGGGCCACCACGAACGATTTCTCGGGACTGCCCGACCTCACCAACACGCAGGTGCTCCTGTATCCCGCAGTCACCCATCGACACAAGAACCACACGGTCCTGTTGCATGCCGTGTCTCTTCTCAGGGAGAAACGTCCCGCCATTCGGCTGGTTCTCACCGGTGGCGCCGGCCTGGCACACCGCGATGTGGTCGACCTGATTCGGCGGCTCGGGATCTCCGATGTCGTCACCCACGCCGGGCGCCTACCCGCGGCCGATCTGGCCGGGCTGCTCCGTAGAGCCGATGTGTTGGCGTTTCCCTCACGCTATGAGGGCTTCGGCCTGCCGGTGCTCGAGGCCATGAGGTGCGCAACACCGGTCGTGGCCGCCGCAACCACGGCACTGCCCGAGGTAGTGGCCGACGCCGGGACACTGATCGACCCGGACGACCCTGATCTGTGGGCCCAGGCGCTCGAAGCCGCTCTCGATCGGGGCCCCGAGATCGAGCGGCTCGTCGAAGCCGGCACCAACCGGTGTGAGGAGTACCGGCCGAGCCGGTCCGCTGGTCGGCTCACCGATGCCTGGCGGGAGGTGATCGGGTGAGGTTGCTGGTGATCTGCCCGCATTTCGAACCCGACGTGGCTCCCACCGGGGTTGTGATGACCGAAATCGTGCATCGACTCGCCGATGCGGGTCACGAGGTGCATGTGATCACGTCGTTGCCGTGGTACGAACACCATGGAGTCGAGCCCGACTGGAAGGGATCGCGCTGACCGACCGACCCGGCCGCTTGGGGCGCGGTCACCCGTGTTC
>CAZDYO010000387.1:0-3317 GCA_964509555.1 uncultured Acidimicrobiales bacterium | reverse complement strand
CACCATTATCGACATCGTGGTCGGTCTGGCCGGAATCCTCGATCTTGGATACGTGGCGTTTTTCGCCGTGGGCGGCTACACCACCGCGATTCTCACCTCTCCCAACTCGCCGTGGATCGCACCTCAGCTCCATTTCGGCATTGTGATCATCATTGTGATCGCGGCCGCCGCGATGATCGGGCTGGCCGTGGGCGCTCCCGTGATCAGGATGCGCGGCGACTATCTGGCCATCGTCACCCTCGGTTTTGGCGAGATCATTCGGCTGTTGTTCCTGTCCGACTGGCTCTCGCCGTATTTCGGTGGTGCCCAGGGCATCACCAACATCCCGGCGGTTGATCTGGGCTTTGCCGAGGTGAAGGGCTCCGATCCCCGTTCGGTCTTCTATCTCGTCATGTTCTTCTGTGCCATCGCCATCTACGTGTCCTGGCGTCTGCAGGGTTCGCGGCTGGGCCGGGCATGGATGGCCATCCGTGAAGACGAAAAAGTGGCCGAGGCCATGGGCATCAACACGGTCACCGCCAAGTTGGCCGCCTTTGTCGTGGGCGCGATCCTTGCTTCGTTCAGCGGGGCGGTATTCGCGGCCAAGGTCGGTTCCATCTTCCCGTCGAGCTTCCTGATTCTCGTATCGATCATCATCCTGGTGGTGGTGATCGTCGGCGGCATGGGCAACATCACCGGCGTGATCGTCGGCGCCGTGGTGCTCATCGGTGTGCTTGGCGGACCGAAGCAGCCGGGTCTCCTTCAGGAACTCGGTCTTTACAAGCTGCTCATCTACGGAGCGATTCTCGTGTTCATGATGCTGAAGCGGCCCGAGGGTCTGGTGCCCAACGCCAGGCGAAGTCACGAACTCCACCAGGAGGAGTTCCTGCAGGACGCGTGGCTGCGAGGAGAAGTCGACCACGATGCCGAGGCCGACGAAGGGGGCGAAGCATGAGTCCGGTTCTGTCGATTCACGACCTCACGATCACCTTCGGGGGGCTCAACGCCCTGTCGGATCTCAACTTTCACGTGAACGAGGGCGAGATCGTGAGCGTCATCGGCCCGAACGGTGCCGGCAAGACCACGTTCTTCAATGCCATCACCAACTTGGTGGCCCCGACCTCCGGAGACATCCAGTTCGAGGGTGAGTCGATCGTGGGGCTCGACCCCTACCAGGTGACCGAATTGGGTATTGCCCGCACCTTCCAGAATGTGCGTCTCTTCCCCAACATGACCATCCTCGAAAATGTGATGGTCGCCCAGCATTGCCGAACCCATCAGCACGCGTTCGGTGCACTGCTGCAGACCAAGGCGTTCCGGCAGGAAGAACGCGAGATACGCGAGCGCGGTGTGGAGGTGCTGTCGTTCTTCGGATCACGCCTCATCGGATACCGGCTCAACCAGCCGGCGTTCGTGCTTTCCTATGCCAACCGTCGTCGTCTCGAGATCGCGAGAGCCATGGCCACCCAGCCGCGGCTGTTGCTGCTCGATGAGCCGGTTGCCGGAATGAACCCGAAGGAATCGGCCGAGCTCACGCAGCTGATTTCCCGGTTGCGCAGCGAGTGGGGTTTCACAATCGTGATGATCGAACACGACATGGGTGTCGTGCGAGACGTGTCAGATCGGGTGGTGGTTCTCGACCATGGCGTCACCATCGCCCAGGGAAGCTACGACGAGGTATCGAACGACCCCGGGGTGATCGAGGCATATCTCGGGCGTCCCGCTGAGGAGGCGTCATGACCGACACCGACATGTCCGAGTCCGGGCGAGGTTCCGAATCGGCCACCGCGCTGCTCGAGTTCCGCAAGATCAACACCCACTACGGCGCGGTCCACATCCTCAAGGACGTCGACCTCGCGATTTACCCCGGCGAGATGGTCTGCCTGCTGGGTGGCAACGCCAGCGGCAAGTCGACCACTCTCAAGACACTGCTCGGCATGGTCACGCCCACGTCGGGCGAAGTGGTGCTCGACGGTGAAGTGGTCAACGACAAGCCGATCAGCTACCGGGTCGAGCGGGGCATCACCATGGTTCCCGAGAACCGGCGACTGTTCAAGCGGCTGACGGTGCTCGAGAATCTTCAGCTCGGTGCCTATTTGCGCACCGACAAGGACGGCATTGCCGCCGACCTCCAACACATTTACGAGCTGTTCCCGAGGGTCGAGGAGCGTCTCCATCAGAAGGCCGGCACCCTGTCGGGCGGTGAGCAGCAGATGGTGGCCATGGGTCGGGCACTCATGGCCCGTCCGCGTGTGTTGCTGATGGACGAGCCGTCGATGGGTCTGGCGCCGGCGCTGGTGCAGGTCAATTTCGAACTGATTCAGCAGATCCACGAAGACGGCATGGCCATCTTCATGGTGGAGCAGAACGCCAACATGGCTTTGTCGATCGCCGATCGAGGCTGGGTCATCCAGACCGGCAAGGTGGTCCTCGACGACACTGCCGAAAACCTGATGGTCCACCCGCAGCTGCGGGCCTCATACCTCGGCGGTGCCGAGTAGACATCTGCTGGCGTCCGGGGGGTGTCCCCGGATGGAGCCGTTCAGCCGAGTACCGACATGGTGGAGGCCGTGCTCACATCGCGGTTGCGTGAGAAAGTGCCCATGGCGATGGGCATTGCGCTTCGCGGGCCGGTGACCACCAGTGGGTCGGTGTCGTGATCGAGGCCGCCCTCGACAGCCTCGATCAGTTCGGCCATGCAGTGCCCGGCGATCGGGGCGTTCTTGAATTGGTTTCCGCTGCTGCCGACCGCCATGTAGAAGCCGGGCAGATCGCTCATGTCGTAGACCGGTGTCCAGTCGTCGGACACGTCGTAGAGGTCGACCACGCCGCGTTTCCTCTGTGGCACCCCGAGACTCGGAATGCGACGGGCGCAGCGCAACACGAGCAGCTGGTGCTCGTCCTCTGTGAGAGTGGTCCGGTAGTTGTCGGGATCCTCGATCCATTCGAGTTCGTCGCACTCGGGTTCTGTGCTGCCGATGAGCACATTGTTGCCTCGCTCCGGGCGGAAGTAGACGCCGGTGTCCTCGTCGCCGAGCATCACACCTGATGCGTCGAAATCGACGCCGTCCCCCGCGGGAACGATGAACACCTCGCGCCGCAACGGCCGGGTGGTGACCTTCATCGAATCTCGCACGCCGGCCAGTTCGTTCATTCGTGACGAGTGGGGGCCGGCCACGTTGATCACGATCGGTGCGTCGACGATGTTGCCGTCGCTCAACCTCACACCGCTGACACGTCCGCGGGCCGTCTCGATGCCGACAACTTCGGTTCGGAACATGAACCGGGCGCCGTGGGCCCGTGCGGCATCGGCGAGGTTCTGGGCCGCGAGCATCGGG
>CAZDYO010000386.1:0-3319 GCA_964509555.1 uncultured Acidimicrobiales bacterium | reverse complement strand
ATGAAGGCGCTTTCCCCGGCGAAGGTGAAGGAGGTCAGGCCCGACGAAGCCACCGGCGAGTGCATCGTGATCGTGCCTGACTACCAGCTTTCGCTGGCCATCGGCAAGGAAGGGCAAAACGCCCGTCTGGCTTCGCGTCTCACCGGTTGGGGAATCAACATCAAATCGGAGACCCAGTTCGCCGAGGAACAGGCGATGGGCGACGTCGAGTGGGCCGAGGGCGAGTGGGTCGTCGATCCCGAGTCCGGCGAGCAGGTATGGCAGCCGGCCGACGGGGGAGAGGCCATATCCGCCGAGGCGTGGAACGAGGCTGTGTCCGACGATTCGGAGGCCAAGGACGATGAGCCCGAATCAGAGTCCGAGGCAACAGCCGACGAACCGGTGACAGAGTCTGAGCCGGTGGCAGAATCCGAGGCAGAGGCAACGGCAGAAGATGCCGTCGCCGACGAGTCGAAGTCGGACGAAGGCTGAGTTCCGACCCGATCCGGACATGCGTCGCCTGTCGGCGCCGGTTTCCGGCGTCGCGGCTGGTGCGCATCACCCGATCGGGTGCCAAACTCGCGCTCGGCCCCGGCGAGGGCCGGGGCGCATGGGTGGGTCCATCGATTGCCTGCGCCCAAAGTGTGACATCGGGCGCGCTATCCAGAGCGCTCCGTGTAGAGGTGAACGAGTCCGAGGTCGCTAGGCTCATCGCGTCGTGGCCGACCGTCGCCGCCGTGTGTCCGCACACCGGCGACCCAAGCCACACGAGTGCAGAAACTGCTGCACACGATCTGTAAATCGATCCTCGGGTTTCCGGGTCCGGGGGTCAGAAGGGCAATCGCCACACGTGTCATCCAAGATCCGCGTCTATGAGCTCGCAAGAGAGCTGGGCATGACCAACAAGGAAACGCTCGATCTCTGTATCGGGCTTGGTATCGGCGTCAAGTCGCATTCCTCCGGTGTTGTCGAGCCCCAGGCCGACCGCGTGAGGCGCAAGGCCCACCGCGAAGGGCTCGTTCGCGACGAGCAGCCACCGGAGCCGGAGACGGCGAAGAAGGCGTCCAAGACCACCAAGAAGGCGTCGAAGACCACCAAGAAGGCGTCCAAGACCACCAAGAAGGCGTCGAAGACCACCAAGAAGACGGTCAAGAAGACCGTGAAGAAGGCCGTCAAGAAGACTGCCGACAAGGCCGAGTCGAAGCCCGAGGCCGCGGAGGAGACCACCGAGGTCACACCTCCACCGGCCGAGTCCACAACACCCGAGGCCACAACTGTCGACGCCACAATTGCCGACGCCACAATTGCCGACGCCACGGTTGAGGAGTCCCCTGACGCGACTGAGTCTTCCGCTGCGCCAACACCCACCCCGTCCGTCGACACTCCCAAGAGAGTCATTTCGTCGAGCGGCAGCTCGGGTCCGCCCAAGAGAGTCAGCGATGAGCCCACTACCCCAGTGGCTCCCAGAGCAGCGGCCCCGGTCGTCAAGAAGGTCGTCAAGAAGGTCGTCAAGAAGGTCGTCAAGAAGATGGCGGCCGGCCCCGGCGTTTCTCCCAAGTCGGCATCCGGCAAGCCCATTCCTCCTCCGCCCGGCGGCCCGCCGCGCAATCAGCCCTCGCGTGGCTACCAGGGTGGCGGTCCGGGTGGATCACGTCCGCGTCCCGGTGGCGGAGGCCGTCCCGGGGGACCCCCCGGCGCAGGTGCTCCCACCAGAAGTGGCCCGTTGCCGAGCGGTGGACGCCGTTCGGGTGGACCGCGCCAATCCGTTCCGGGTGCCGGTGGCCGAGGTGGCCCCGGTGGCCGACCGGGAGGTCCCAACGCCGGTCGCCGTCCGCCCCGTCGCAAGGGCAGAAGGCGTCGTAGCCGCGAAGAACTCCAGCCGATGGACATGCCGGCCTACACCCCCGACGACGCTCCCGTCCCAGAGGGCGAAGTCGTGGTGGAAAGAGCCACCACCGCGCTCGATCTCGGGCCGAAGTTCAACCGAACTGCTGCTGATGTCGTGCGTTTCCTCATGCAGCAGGGCGAGATGGTCACGGCCACTCAATCCCTGTCCGACGACATGATCGAGCTGTTCGCGGCAGAGATCGGCGCCGAAATCAGGCTCGTCGATGCCGGCGAAGAGCAGGAAGTCGAGCTGCAGAAGTTGCTCGACATCGACCTCGAGTCCGACGAGGACGCGCCGCTGCGCCCACCGGTTATCACCGTCATGGGCCATGTCGACCACGGCAAGACCAAGCTCCTTGATCAGATCCGCAACGCCAATGTGGTGGCAGGCGAAGCGGGTGGCATCACCCAGCACATCGGGGCCTACCAGATCGAGCGCAACGGTCAAACAATCACGTTCATCGACACCCCGGGCCACGAGGCGTTCACTGCCATGCGTGCTCGTGGTGCGCAGGCCACCGACATCGTGATTCTCGTTGTCGCGGCCGACGACGGTGTGATGCCGCAGACGATCGAAGCCATCAACCACGCGAAGGCCGCCGAAGTGCCGATCGTGGTGGCGATCAACAAGATCGATCGTGAGAACGCCGACATCCAGAAGGCGATTGCCGGCGTGGCCGAACACGGTCTCGTGCCCGAGGCATGGGGCGGCGACACCATCTTCCAGGAGGTGTCGGCGCTGAAGAACATCGGTCTCGACGACCTCCTCGATCAACTCCTGGTGGTTGCCGAGGTTGAAGACCTGCGGGCCACCCCAGAGGGTCGTGCATCCGGCGTCGTTCTCGAAGCCAACCTCGACATCGGTCGCGGTCCGGTCGCCACCGTGCTCGTGCAGCGAGGCCAGTTGAAGGTCGGCGATCCCGTCGTGGCCGGTGCGGCATGGGGACGTGTCCGTGCGCTCATCAGCGACAAGGGCGAAAACATCAAGTCGGCAGGCCCTTCCACCCCCGTGCAGGTTCTGGGTCTGTCCGAGGTCGCGGTCGCCGGCGACGATTTCGTCGTTGCCCCGACCGAGAAACTCGCCAGTCGCGTGGCCACCGCCCGCGAACATTGGCATCGCCAGTCGAACATCGGCCGTGAAGCCCACGCGCTGTCGGGCGGGGCGAAGCTGGAAGACATCTTCGAACAAATCCAACGGGGCGAGGCCGCGACTCTCAATGTCGTGGTCAAGGCCGATGTGAACGGATCGCTTGAGGCTGTCACCGAGAGTCTTCGCAAGCTTGAGAGTCCCGAGGTCAAGATTGCATTCGTGCATCGTGGCGTCGGCGGTATCACCGAAAACGACATTGCCCTGGCTGCGGCTTCCAACGCCACGATCATCGGGTTCAACGTCCGTCCCGATCGCAAGGCCAGAGACCTGGCCGAGACCGAAGACGTCGAGATCCGCACATAC
>CAZDYO010000385.1:0-3326 GCA_964509555.1 uncultured Acidimicrobiales bacterium | reverse complement strand
GTCAACTATCCATCCCGCATCGACACGGTCGACCTTGGCATCATCCCCTGTCACCCGGAACAGGCCGGAACCTTCATTGGCCGCCGCGGCCACGAAATCGTGCTGCCGCCCACCGATCAACGTGACAGTGCCCGACAAACCGGCATCGGCGCGGACAGCGTACACCCTGGCTCCAGCATCGTTTTCCAGATTGATTTCCGTGTCGCCGGCTTCGCCGCGGAACCACTCACTCACGCCACTGTTTCCGTCACACACATAGACGATGGCTTCTCCCCCGCTCCACAGCGTTGCGATGAACGCATCCGTTCCATCGACATGACCGACGTACCCCCAATCGGCACCCACCAGTTGTTCAGGCAACGCGACGGAAGCATCGCCCGAACCGCAGCCCGCCGCGAGCATGGCGAACACGATCAGGACGAACACACAGCCAGCCGCTTTCTCAAGAGGGCCATGCAGGATACGCATTCGCCGAGAGTAGCAACCGCGCATGCACGCCACCGACTGTGTATCGGCACGGCGCCCCCGTAGGACGACGGACTCGACGAAGCCAGGCGCCAGTTACCAACCGTCGGAGAGTCGGTCGTCCTTCTTCTTGAACGAGTTCTGATAGGCGTCGTTGCCCTTGACGATGATCTGGAGTTGGTCCTCGGCGGACACATTGGGGTTGAGGATCCCTCCCCTCACATGGGACGCCTCCTTGATCGTCTTGGCCAACGAGTCATCGACGCGAACGGCATTGCCTCGGCTCGCCCTGCTGTCCTTGACCCAGAACTTGAAAGAATTCCACCGTTGACCCATGGCGCGCACTGTAGTGCTTCGATGTGGAGCGGATCCACCAGCTGTCGTGCCGACCCGCTGATGTGCGCCCTGAGAAACTCCCCGGTAGTTTGCCGACCGAACGCGTCGACCCCGCGCCGGCGACAACAGCACCGATAGTGACAGCGACAGCCGGAGCACGACTTGAGTTCAACCAAGTGAGCCTGCGCCGAATCCTCGGGAACCACCTCCGGCCCTACAAACGCCTGCTCTGGCTCGTGGTGCTCCTGCAGGCCGTCCAGACAGCTGCGTCGCTCACCCTCCCATCACTCAACGCCGACATCATCGACAAGGGCGTGATCGCAGGCGACAACGGTTTCATTCGCAGCACCGGTTTCGAGATGACCGCGTTCTCCCTGGTTCAGATCGTGTTCAGCATCGCCGCAGTTTGGTTCGCTGCCAAGGTTGCGATGGGATTCGGACGCGATCTACGAGCCAGCCTGTTTCATCGGGTCACCGACTTCTCCGCCCGGGAAGTGGCCAAGTTCGGGGCGCCCTCCCTGATCACTCGGGTCACCAACGATGTTCAGCAGGTACAGCTTCTTGTTGTGATGGCCACCACCATGATGATCGCGGCGCCACTCACGATGGTCATAGGCCTCACCATGGCCCTTCGAGAAGACGTCGGACTGTCGATCATTCTCGTCTTCGCCATGCCGGCTGCGGTGATCATCCTTGGAACCGTCGTATCCAAGATGGTGCCGTCGTTCCAGCAGATGCAGGTACGAATCGATCAGGTCAACCGGGTCATGCGAGAGCAGATCACCGGCATGCGGGTCGTGCGGGCGTTCGTGAGAGAACCCGAGGAGGAAGCCCGGTTCGGCGAGGCCAACCAGCAACTCACCGACGTGTCACTCCGAACCGGACGGCTCATGGCATCCATGTTCCCAACGGTGATGCTGATCATCAACATTGCGGGGATCGCCGTGCTGTGGCTCGGAGCCGATCGGATCAGCAACAACGACCTCCAGGTCGGTTCGCTGGTCGCCTACCTCACCTACCTCGTGCAGATCCTGATGGCCGTGGTGATGACCACGTTCATGACCTCGATGATTCCCCGCGCCGCGGTGGCCGCCGATCGCATAATCGAGGTGCTCGAAACCGAACCATCGGTACGGGTTGCCGCCAACCCGGTCACCACCGTCACCGAACACGGCACGGTCGAGTTTCGCGACGTCGGATTTCGCTACCCCGGCGCCGAGCGGCCCGTTCTCGACCAGATCACGTTCCGGGCCGAAGCCGGTGAAACCACCGCCATCATCGGCAGCACCGGCGCCGGCAAGTCAACGCTGGTCAACTTGGTGCCAAGGCTCTTCGAGGCCACCACCGGCTCGGTTCTGGTCGATGGAGTCGACGTCAAGGATCTCGACCCCGCACTGTTGTGGGGCAACATCGGATACGTGCCGCAGAAGGCCTACCTGTTCTCGGGAACAATCGCATCAAACCTGAGGTTCGGCCGCCCCGAAGCCACCGACACCGAGATCTGGCAGGCGCTCGAAATCGCCCAAGCCGGCGACTTCGTGGCGTCGATGCCCAACGGAATCGAAAGCGAGATCAACCAGGGCGGCACAAACGTATCCGGGGGTCAACGCCAGCGCCTGTCGATCGCGAGGGCGCTGATGGTGAAGCCCGACGTATACGTGTTCGACGACTCGTTCTCGGCCCTCGACGTGGCCACGGGGGCCCGTCTGCGTGCCGCGCTGGCCGAACACACCAGCGACGCCACGGTCCTGATAGTGGGCCAGCGCATCTCGACGGTGGCCAGCGCCGATCGGGTGATCGTGCTTGAGAACGGGATGATCGTCGGCCAGGGCAGCCACGATGAACTGATGGATGGCTGCCCGACCTACGTTGAGATCGTGCGGTCCCAGCAAGGGGAGAACGCCGCATGACCCCTCCCGAGAAGAAGCCGTCGAAGGCCACATCCGACGAGGAACGCGAGATCCTCGCCGCGGCCGGCAACGCGTCGGAACGCACTCGCGGCCGGTTTGGCAGCGGATACGGCATGCCGGCGGAGCAAAGTGAAGATTTTCGTGGGGCGCTCAAGCGATTCGGTGAGATGCTCGTCGGGGAGCGGCTACGGCTGGCCGCGGTGATGGTCCTCACCATCACGAGCGTGGTTCTGGTCGTGATCGGCCCGCGGATACTCGGCCAAGCCACCGACGTGATCGTGAGGGGTGTGTTCAGCCCCGAGGGGATCGACTTCGCCGATCTTCACCACACGCTCGAACTGGTCGCCGGCCTCTACCTGGCCTCGTGGGCCATGTCGTACGCCCAGGCGTGGATCCTCGCCGGCGTCATCCAGCGTTCGATGTATGCGCTGCGTCAGTCGGTTGAGACCAAACTGAATCGGCTCCCGCTCGGCTACGTCGACCGCCAGCCCAGAGGCGACCTCCTGAGCCGGGTCACCAACGACATCGACAACCTCGCCCAGAGCCTTCAGCAGACCATCTCCATGATGCTCACCTCGACCCTGACGCTCATCGGGGTGACCGTCATGATGTTTA
>CAZDYO010000384.1:0-3342 GCA_964509555.1 uncultured Acidimicrobiales bacterium | reverse complement strand
TCTAGGGCAGCCCCACGTGCTCAACCCCTCGGGGCGATGATGCAGGGGCCTCCGTCGCAGGTGTCGATCACGGCTCCATCGGGCCGCAGGAACGCCGCTATCTGGTCGTAGGCCGCCGCGGCCCGACGCACGTCCTCGTGGGGGTCGGAACCCTCCGCGGGGGGCAAATTGACAGGTGGCGGCATGGGCGAACCGCTGTCGAACATGACCGTGGCCGACCCGCGGAACGGGTAGCTCTCGATATGGGGAATACCCCATGCCGGTTCGACATCCTCGGACCGACCGTCGGCGAACGCCGGCCAGTGCACCGAAGCGCCCATCGACCTGGCCATCACATCGGCGGCCGCGTTGGCCACCTGATGATCACCCAACGCCAGTTGCATGAGGCCGAACTTCTCGTTGACGCCGGGCAACGGATCGGTGAAGTGGTTGACATAGCCGTTGCCCTCGCCACGGTCCCAGAGCATCTGGGCGACGAGCAGCACGATCGCCTGGTCGAGCTTGTCGGGGTAGGCCGGGTCGAGGATCTTCTGGTAGGTGTTGAAGTCGACGCTGCGGTTGAGCAGCGTGCTGTAGTTGACCCCCGGCACACCGAACACGCCGCGGTCCCAGTCGAACGACACCGCGGTGGTGACCGGGCCCATGATGCCGCCCTGGGAAATGCCGTAGTAGTAGAGCTCGTCGGTGTTGATCAACTGTTGCCCATCGGCTGAGCGGAAGGCCGGATCAGCCGCGAAACCGTCCGGGTGCTTCATCAGACGACCCAGGTAGAGGGTGTTGAGGTGGCCCTGCAGGAGACGGTCGGCGAGCGTGTGGAAATTGCCGAAGTCCTGCAGCGACCTGATGGCGTTGCCGACATCGGAGCCGCCCATGCCAATCAGCTCGGTACCGCAGATCACGTATCCGTAGTTGTCAGCCAGCAGGGACGGCCCGGCCGATGTCACCTGACCGATCTCGCCGAGCAGGCCGTGCCCGTAGATCACCCCAGCGCCCGGATTGTCAGGGGTGGTTGTGTCGGTGATCTGGCAGCGGTAACTCGAGGTGAAGGTGCCGTTGCGACTCGGCAGTTCGGCGCCGTCGACCAGGTTGAGGCCCTCCCCGGGGGACCCATCGCCGGTCAGGTACAGCGGCACCTCATAGGTTCCTTCGATCACGGTTCTGTTGCGGTCGTCCTCCCGGGTGACCGTGTCGACGGTGAACTTGGGGGCTGCGTCGCCGAGCAGGTCGAATGCGTCGTCGCGCATGGCCAACAGCGGGCCGGTGAGGTTTTCGGTGGAGATCACCGTGAAATCCCATGCAATCACGAGCGAGTCACGAGCCACACCCGCGGCCTCGAGATCGGCGAATATCTGGTCCATCGCCGGGCGGCGGGCCTCGACTTCGGGCACGGTGGTCTCGAGACGGTCACGGTAGGCACGGAAGGCGTCGGTGGGCTCGATGGTGTTGCCCGACTTGTCGACGAGGTTGCGTATGCCGATCACGATGCGATGCCCGTCGGGATAGTTCTTGGCCGGGCGAATGAACAAGCCGGGTTGTTCACCCGGGTGGGCGTTGGCGTCGAGCTCAGCCCAGTGGGGCCACAGCTCGCCCGTGGTGGCGTCGATCACCACTGTCGGCGACGACGGGTCGAGCGAGGCTCCGATGTCGGTGACCGGCACCAAACCGGACGCCTCGGCATCAACATTGGGAATGAGAACCAGTCCGGCTGCTCCGGGGCTGAACCCGTCGTTGAGGTTGTAGCGGCTGGTGTCGATGTGGACCCCGTCGGCATTGGCCGGCATCGAGTCGGGCGAGAAGTTGACCCGGCGACCGGTGCCGGTGGAGGCGTCGGGAACGGTCAGGTAGTCGGATGGGAACGGGAGCATGCAACTCTCACCGATGAAGTCACAACGGTCGGGGTTGTCGACGGTGAGCTCGATGGTGCCGGCGAACTTGGAAGTGGTGGTGGGGGCCGGAGCCGTGGTGGTCGGAGCGGCGGTGGTTGGCGCCGCGGTCGTGGCTGACGCGGTGGTGGACGGACCATCAGCGCCGGTGCCGCCCCCTCCTGAACATGCCGCAGCGAAAACTGCGAATGCGGACACGACAATCGGTACTCTGCGCATGGATCCCCCGGATAAACCAATTCCCTGGCAACGGTCTAGCGCGACAGACCGCAGGCGCCCAATTCAGGCGTCGGGATGTGTGTCAGGGCCGAATCACCAGTGGCACTTCAACCCACGACGGCGAATCAACCGCGCCGGCGTCGTTGCTGAAACGCGCCGTGTAGGAACCCGGATCCAGGTCGGTGAGAGTGATCTGGAACTCTCCCCATGCCTCTGCCCAATCAGTGGTCGGCACGCCCAACCGGGTGGCCGCGGCGCCGCCGTTGTAGCAACCATCGGCGCAGACCACCGCCACCTGATCACCGTAGCGATCGACGACCTCTGCCTCCATCTGGGCCTCGAAAGGCCGGGCGAAACCGATGATCGTGGCCGACCCTGCGGGAAGGGTCAGGTCGGCGGCGCTGGTGGTGATCGACTCGATGATGACGTCACCGCTGGCAAGTGGGACTCTGACGTCGCCGGAGGCAAGCGGAAGCTCGGAGAAGTCGATCACGATCCTCGCCGGGCCCTTCGCGAACCGGGCGCTGAAATCGGTGAACGCGCCGTCGGGAAACACCACGACCTCCAGGTCACCCGACGATGAATCGCTGCGGGCCAGGACCGCCCCGGGACCCAGGTCGGGATCGACCGCATCGATGTCGACACGCTCAATGCCGGTGAGGACGGCCCGCAGCGTGTTGTCGACTGCGGACACGGTGACCCCGCCGGGAACCGTCGACGCGGCCGGACCCGGCGATTCGTAGCTGAAGTCGGTTCCGAGCTCGATGACGATGTGGCCGCAGCCATGTGTCCTGTCGACCGTCACCGAACTCACATGATCGGCGGCCGATGGTCGCTCAGGCGACTTGGCCAATCCGTCGATTCCCAGCGCGGGCCCGGCGAAGTCGCAGACGATCGTGGTCGTCGTGGTGACAGCGGTTGTGACGGGAGCGGTTGCGACGGGGGCGACCGAGTCGCTGGTTGCCGGACCGATCGTGGTCGGAGCCGCGGCGATGTCGGCCGTGGATCCACCGCCGCAGGCCGCCGCCAACATGACGATCGTGGTCAGCAAAGCCAATTCGGATCTCAGCATCCCGGAATGTTAGGTCACTTTGTGTCCACCACCAGTCAGTGGCGCGTCTGGACCCTCGACCGCCCCGGTTCGTGAGGTTCCACATGTGCCAGCACAACCGACTCCGATGGAAGGGAGTCCCAGCTTGTCGATACTCTTTGGATCCATGGCGTCCGATGGTGAACTCGT
>CAZDYO010000383.1:0-3351 GCA_964509555.1 uncultured Acidimicrobiales bacterium | reverse complement strand
CCCGCCCCCATCTGATCGAGCTGGTCGAGGCCACCGGTGAGACCGCGGGCATTTCCGTCCTCGACGGTAGGTCGGTCTACTACCTCGAACATGTTGAGGCCGAGGGCGATGTGCAGGTGCGGGATTGGACCGGGGAGAACGCACCCCTCCACGCGGTGCCCAGCGGGCTGGTCATGCTGGCCCACTTTTCCCAACGGCGCCTCGACAAGTACCTGAACGGAGAACTCGCCGCCATCACCCCGTGGACCATTGTCGATCCCGACGCGATTCGCGAGCGGCTGGTGGCCATTCGCAGCCTCGGCTACGCCTGGGTCCACGAGGAGTTCGCCGAGGGCATCAACTCGGTGGCTGCGCCGGTGTTCGATGCCAACGGCAAGGTCGACACGGCGATACATGTTCACGGTCCCGCCTACCGATTCCCCAACCCCGACCGGGCCCACGACGTCGGCATGCAGGTAGCCCAAGCCGCCGCCAACATCCCCCTCCCCCACCCGGTTTTGTGAACGTTTGGAGTCCCATTTGGGACTCCAAACGTTCACAAAACCGGGTGGGAGGCGTTTACGGCGCTTCGAATCTCTCTGGCCACGGCGCCGGGCCGGTCGTTGATGTCGGCCCACGTGAACCTGAGGATGGTCCAGCCGTCGAGCACCAGAAGATTCTGCCGACGCCGATCCTCCACGAACCTGACTTCGTCGGAGTGGACCGATCGACCGTCGAATTCGATGCCGACCCGCGCGTCGGGATAGGCCAGGTCGAACCGGAATCGCCGGTGACGCGATTCGACCTCCCATTGCAGTTTCGGTGCCGGCAGCCCACAGCCAAGGCAGATGCCAATCAACTCGACCTCCGGACCGGACTCCGCCCGTTCGGCCATCGCCGGGAGAGCTTCCAGCACCCGATCGAGTACCCCGGCCCCGTTACGACCCTGTTTGCCCACTCGGTGCCGGAAGTTCCATAGGGCAGCCCTGGTGACCACGCCGGTGGATATCCCGTGGTTCACCATTCGCTTCACCTCGTGTTCGGGGTAGATCAGCCCGGAGTCACACAGAGTCCGGATCGGTGTGGTCAGGGGAATCCCCTCATGGGTTGTGATGTCGACCAGCTCCAGGTCGCGGGAGCGGTGGACCCTGGCTCCGGGGACCACGCACCGGCGGGGGTACCTGACGGAGATCTCGATCTCGCTGTCTGATCTGAATCCCCACAGCCGAAGGGCGCTGCGGTGGCTGGCCACCGGCCTGGGCACCGAGGTGAGGGTCGCCTCGAGGAGAGAGACGATCCATTCGTCGATCGTGTCCCATCTTCGCAGCACGCCCGGAACTCTTTCGACGAACTGCCCCGACCGGATCAGTCCGGCAACGCCCTTGATGGTGAATCCCAGATCACCCAGTTGACGCCGGCTGACAAGGCCGCGTTGGGTGGTCGCAAGTCGGTGGAGATATTCGAAGTCCTGCATCGCCACATCCCACACCGCCACTGTGACAGTTTCCCGCCCACCCCAGCCAATCAGCTGGTTTTGTGAACGTTTGGAGTCCCATTTGGGACTCCAAACGTTCACAAATCCGGGTGGCGGGAGTGGATTTCGGCGATCATGGCGGGGATCACTTGGTGGAGATCGGCGATCACGGCCCAGTCGGCCTTGGTGACCATGTTGGCCTCCCGGTCGGTGTTGATGGCCAGGATGTGTTTGCTGGCCATGGCCCCCACCCAGTGTTGGATGGCCCCCGAAATGCCCGACGCGATGTAAATCTCGGGCGCGATGCGGGTGCCGGTCTGGCCGACCTGATCGGTGTGGGGTCGCCATCCCAGGTTGGTGACCGCCCGGGAACAACCGACGCGGCCGCCCAACAGAGAGGCCAATTCCTCCAGCGACTCGAACCCCTCGGCGGAACCGACTCCTCGACCTCCGCCCACCACCACCGGCGCAGTGGGCAGGGTGACCCCGGCAGCGAGCACGACGCGGTCGCGCACCATGGTGACCAAATCGGCAGGGTCGAGTTCGAGGTCGAACTCCTCGACCTCCGGATCAATGCCGTCACCGTCGAGAGGTTCGGCGGCCACCGTGTGGAACCCGCATGTCACGAGTGGCAGATCCCCGGGAAGGGTGACGTCCTCGAGCAGCGAACCACCCCACTGCACTCTGGTGCATTCCCAGGGTGCGCCGGGGGTGATGTCGACACAGTTGGCGACGAACGGCGCGTCGAGCCGCGCCGCTACCTGCGCCATCACCTCGTTGCCACGATCGCTCCCGCAGGCCAGAACCGCGACAGGGTCGAGTTCGTCGATCATCCGGGTGACCGCCGAGCCGTAAGCGTCGGGGCCGTAGCCGGTGAGGTCGTCGTGGACCGCGACGTGGACCACCTCGGCACCGAAGGATCCGGCCTCGGCGATGAGGGCGTCGGAGTCGGACCCGATCAGGGCTGCATGTACTTCGGCGTCGAGCTTGGATGCCAGCACCCGGCCGAACGTGAGCGCCTCGCGAGAGGCCTCCGCCAGCTCTCCGTCGTGATGTTCGAGGATCACCAGCAGCATCAGAGGACCCCCAGCTCTTCGAGCACATCGACCACTGCCGCAGCAGCTTCTGGTCCCTCGCCGAGGATGACGGTGTTGGACGTCACCTCGGGGGGGCGGTGGAGCCGCATGCGCACCTGACCACCGGGGGCGGCGTCCGCCTCGATGACCCGGATCTCGAGCTTCTTGGAGGCGAGTCGGCCGCGCATGGTGGGATACCGGGGCAGGTTCAGGCCTTCCTTGACGCCGAGAACGGCCGGTCGGGGCAGTTCGTAGACCTCGGACCCCCCATCGACGGGACGGGACGCCGTGACCGAAGCGTCGCCCACCTCGATGCCCTTGATCCCGTTGACGATGGGCCTCCCCAACGTGCGAGCGACCCTGACCCCCACCTGGAATCCGCCGGCGTCGGCCGACTCGTTGCCGAACAGGATCAGGTCGAACGGAGCTTCATCGCCGGACTCGAGGTCGGTGATCGCCGCCGCCAGCGCAGTCGCCGTGCGCTGCGGGTCCCAGTCGACATCCTCGATTGGCACGAGCACGCCTCGGGCCGCTCCGACCGACGCCGCGTAGCGCAGCTGCTCTTCGGCCTCGCCCGGTCCGAGCGTGAGCACGGTGACCTCGCCTCCGTGCTCCTCGACCAGTTGAACCGCCCCTTCCACCGCACATTCCTCGTGTGGGGAAGTTGTGAATCCGAGATGGGTGGCGTCGACATCGAGGCCGTCGGCGGTGATGTTGATCTTGGCGCCGGGCGCGGGCACGCGTTTCACGCAGCAGAGGATCCGCAGACTCATCGGGGTGCTCCGTCAGCTCTTGAGTCGGGTGTCGTCGGGGTCGAACACC
>CAZDYO010000382.1:0-3392 GCA_964509555.1 uncultured Acidimicrobiales bacterium | reverse complement strand
AGGGTCGGCTGGGGAACGCGGATCCGACGCCCGCTGCCCGTTCTCGGTGGGACCGCGGCCGGAGCAGCTCTCATCGCGGTGGCGGTGTCGTTGATTGTCGCCGCGCCGAAGACGATCTTCGACATCGACGCGCCGGTGGTACCCGCTTGGTATTTGGCCAGCGGGCCGACACTGCCGTTGCCGACCGGGACCCCGGCTCCGATCGCCGCATCGACATCCGCCTCCGCTCCACCGGCGGCCACAACACCCGAGATCGGTGAACCGCCGGTGGTGATGGTGATCGGCGACTCGACCGCCCTGGCCGCCTTCGATGGGCTTCGTTCATGGGGCGATCGCTCCCATGAGGCGGTGATTGTCAACGGGTCACAGGAAGGCTGCGGCCCGTTGCAGGACCCATTGTTCGGGGTCTCGTACACGCGGCAGGGAGTGGGACTGTTCGGTGTGGAACTCGATGATGGTCGGCCACCGTGTCGAATGACGATTCCCCAGCTCGCTCAGGCTGCGGGTGGGATCACTCCGGATGAGGTCATCATCTTCGACTGGGGGGCCGTGATGAACGACGGCGTCAACCCGGTCACACCCAACGACCCCGCCACCGACTTCAAGCTCACCGATCCCACGACCCACGACATTCTCACCGCGATCTACCAGGCCCGAATCGACGAAGCCGCGGCCCTGGGGGCAACCGTGCTGCTCACCACCGCGCCCATCCCCGCCGAATGGGCGTTCATCGGCAACGACCGGGCATTGGAAGAGGTCACCGCCAACGCCGACGCCTACAACCGGGTGGTCGCGGAACTGGCGGCCGCCAATCCCACGGTGGTGTTGGTGCCGACCGCGGAAGCGTTCGCACCCCCCGACCGGTCATACCCGCGCACCGATGGCGTCCACCTCGATCCGGGCAGCACATCGCAGAGATTCGCCGAGGACTGGCTGGCGAAACCGATTCTCGAACTGCCCCCGGCCTAACCTGCCGGCATGAACGACGACGGCCTGCTCGCCGGCCCCCTCGACATCGACGGCCCCCGCCGGCAAGTGCCCGTGTACCCCACCATCGAGGCCCGCCGTGGGGTGATGTTGCAACACCGCGACACCGGGATCGTCGGTGTGATCATCGACTTCAGCCCGCCGCGAATCACCCTGCGCGACGGTGACGGACGGGACCACGTGCTGCGTTACGCCGCCGGTGCAGTGCGAGCCAACGTCAACGGCACGACCGTGGCCGTGTCGCTTCGTTCCCTGGTTCCCGGGTCGGTTCCGCCCGGCATCACGGCCTCGGGTTCGGTCGATCTGGGATCCGTGCCGGCCAGGATCGCCCGGGCCAGCCGCATCTGGGTGGAGGGGGTCCACGACGCCGAGCTCGTCGAGAAGATATGGGGCGACGACCTCAGGGCCGAGGGTGTGGTGGTGCAGCCCCTCGACGGCGCCGACGACCTGGCCGAGAAGGTGAGGGCGTTCAGGCCCGGTCCGCGACGGCGACTCGGTGTGCTGCTCGACCACCTGATCGACGGCACCAAGGAGATGCGCATTGCCGCCGATGCCTCCGACCCGAACGTGTTGATCACCGGCCACCCGTTCGTCGACATATGGCAGGCCGTCAAGCCCTCAGTGGTCGGCATCGACGCCTGGCCGACCATCCCCATGGGGCAGCCATGGAAGCAGGGCGTGCTTGATGCCCTCGGATTCACCGGAACCACCGCCCAATTCTGGAAGATGCTGCTGGGCCGCGTCGAGTCATGGACCGATCTCGAGCCGCCGCTGCTGGGAGCGGTCGAGCAGCTCATCGATTTCGTGGCCCCGCCGGAACGCTGACTGCAGGCCCGATGTCAGCGACGACGCAGTCGCTCGTCGAGCTCACGGGAGAGCTTGGCCAAACACTCGCCGATCTGGGATCTCTCAGCAGTGTCGAGCCCGCCAATGTCGACTTCGAAGGCATCGAGCACACGATCAAGGGTGGATTGGGCACAGTTGAGGCCCGCTTCGGTGAGCTCCACCAGCGAGCGGCGACCGTCGCCGGGGTCGGCAACCCGACGAACCAGGCCGTGGTGCTCGAGTCGCACAATGGTCTTGGTGGTACCGCCGGTGGTTTGAACAATCCGGTCGGAGATCTCTCCTGCGGCCATTCGGTGGGGCGGGCCGGAGAGCCACAACGCCGACAGCATGGCGTACTCGGAGGTGTCGAGGCCCTCGCCGGCTATGGCCTCGGCCAGCCACACCTCAATCTGACGGCCGGCTCTGAACACCCAGATCAGGACCTCGATCGTTGATCGTTGCCGCCCGGCCAGATAGGGAGCCAGAGGGGCCAGCATCGGGTCTTCGGGGGTGGTCACATCTCCTCCGGCTGAGGATCATCGGGACGCATCGCTCCCGTGAACAGCACCGCCACCCGTTCACCCGACTTCGGGATCGAATCCGATTCGCTGAGGGCCAACAGGCCCCCCAGCCCCGAGCAACCAGTGGGGCTGACCTTGATCGCGGTGTTGGCGTGAGCCAGCCAGTGGGCTCGGCGGAGCTGCTCTTCGGTCGGAACCACCGGCCAGCCGCCCGACCCGAGGGTCGCTTCGAGAATCGGAAGCCAGTCGTAGGTGACATCGTCGAGGATGCCTGACGCGTAGGACTCGGGCTCGGTTTCCCATGGCCACATGTAGTCGCTCTCGTTGTCGGTCACGTCGGCCATGACCGCATGGGCCGCACCGCCTTCGACGCGACCGAGCGTGGCGGCCGCACCGCGGCGATCAGAGCTCACGTCCTCGGCTCCAATGTCGAGCATCCGGGCGACCACGAGGTCCCACGCCCTCACGAACGGATGGTTGCCGACGGGCTGCACCGGATGGATGGCCGGCATGGCTTCGAGGCGTCCGTCGCCGACATCGGCAGCCAGCGCCCGGACCGTGGACGATGCCAGCGCTCCACCACCCACCTGCACCACCAGTCGGTCGAGCCTGGTGGGTGACCGGCCATCGTGGTCGATCAGCGAATCGATCAGCTCCCAACCGAGGGTACGGCCGCCGTCGATGGTGGACGGGGTATCGGTGCCCTGACACGAGAACGCCACATCGCCGGCAGCTATGGCCTCAACCATGGCGTGATGGGTGGGGTCGCCGGGAACTCCGGGCTGCCGGTCGGTGCGGATCACCGTGCCACCGAGGGATTCGATGCGGTCGGTGATGCCGGCGTCGGCCCATGTGGGGACAAACACGTCGATCGGGTGGTCGAGGGCCCGGGCCACAACCGACGCAGCCAGAGCGGCGTTTCCGCAACTCGCGATGGCGAAACGGCCGTCGGCACCACGGCCCAGCCGTTCGTCGACCATGAGGCGCAGCGCCACCCCGAACAGGTGGCGGCCCTTGTGGGAGCCCGATACGTTGCCGGTCTCGTCTTTCACCCACAGC
>CAZDYO010000381.1:0-3411 GCA_964509555.1 uncultured Acidimicrobiales bacterium | reverse complement strand
GGTGATGAGAGGCAGGGCTTGGATCGGTTTGATCGCCGAACGGGCAATCACCGGGCGGTCGGGATCACCCCATGACTCGAATGACCCCTCGCTGTCGGTCACCACGATGTCGACAAGGTGGATGCTTTCGACCACTTCGGCGCGGGTGAGCTCGACGGTGGCTACTGAGTGGAGTGGCGGCTTCACACCTCGACCATATTCATCACGGCGTGCCTTTGTGGCCCCACCGCGCGAGACTCTGCGCCTGATCGAAACGGAGAGCCTCATGAGCGATGATGCCAAGATCGAAAGATCGGCCACCATGACCATCAACCGGCCGGCCGGGGAGGTGTTCGATGCGGTTTCCGACATCACCAGAATCGGTGATCGAAGCCCCGAATGCATCAGCTGCCGTTGGGTCGACGGAGCCGATGGACCGGCAGTGGGAGCGAAGTTCACCGGCGACAACGAGGCCAAGTTGGGGCCCGTCAGCCTGAAGAAGTGGACCACAACCTCGGAGGTCACCGCGTGCGAACCCGGGCGACTGTTCGAATTCGTCACCGAGGGCTACACCACCTGGCGTTACGAGATGGAACCGATCGACGACGGATCGACGAAGGTCACCGAGTCGGTCTCGTACCCCCCGGGGGAGGGGTTCCAGGGGTTTCTCTATCAGAAGGTGCTCAACCGTCCCAGATCGATCGAAAAGGGCATGATGGCCACACTCGGGGCGGTAAAGGCCGAGCTCGAAGCCTGAGGCGGAATTGTCTCGAGGTGGTCGGGGTTCTCCGAACGATGGCCAAGCACAAGCACTATTCGACCGCCCTGACGGCGGCAACGTTCGACGACGCGATCGCGTCACACCGCATCGCGCTGGTTGACTTCTGGGCCACATGGTGCGGGCCATGCCGTTCGATGTCGCCCGACCTCGAGCAGGTGGCCAAGGAGGCTCCTGCCGACGTGCTGATCGCGAAGGTCGACGTCGACCGTGAGGCCGCGTTGGTGAAGCGTTTCGGCATCAAGTCGATGCCCACGATCATCACCTTCCATGAGGGTGAGGTCCATTCCCGTTTCAGCGGCGCCGTGCCGGCAGCCGGCCTGCGCCAGGCTCTCGCCGACGCCGAGAAGCCACGCCGAAAGAGCCTACTCAAGTCGATCTTCGGCCGCTGACCCGCATCGCCACCACCTCCAACCCGGTTTTGTGAACGTTGGGAGTCCCGTTTGGGACTCCAAACGTTCACAAAACCGGGTTGGAGGGTCAGGGGGGCGGGGTGGTGGTGGGGATGGTGACCACGAATCTGGCGCCGCCGGCGGGGGAATCGGTCACCTCAACGGTGCCTCCCAGATTGGCGACCGACTCGGCCACGACCGCCAAGCCAAGACCGGCACCTCCGCGGTCACGGGTGCGGGCTTCGTCGAGCCGGGTGAACCGTTCGAACACCGCGCCGCGATCCGCCGGAGCTATTCCGGTGCCGTCGTCGTCGACCCACAAGGTGGAAACAGGATGACCCCCGGTGCCCATGTCGGAACGGACCCCGACCCACACCCGGCTGGTGGCGTGACGGGCGGCGTTGTCGAGCAGGTGCCTCACGATCCGCTCCCAGGTGTCGCTTGGGCCCGGCACCTTCGTGGCTGACACTGCCGAGGTGTCGACCGGATTCGATCGCGTGCGTTGCGCTTCGTTCAGTACGATGTCGTCGAGGTCGATTTCCGTGCCCCGGCCAGGGGCCATTCCGCCCATGGCAGTGGCCCCACGGGCCTCATCGCCCCGCGCGAGCACCAGCATGTCGTCGACGATCCGGCCTAGCCGTTCGCTCTCGGCCGCCACGTCGGCCGCGTAGTCGGTCACCACCACCTCACCCGGGGACTTCATCGCCACCTCGGCCTGGCTGCGCAGTACGGCGACCGGGGACCGAAGTTCGTGTGAGGCATCGGACACGAATCGACGGCGGGCGGTGTCGTCGTTTTCGAGGCGGGCCAGCATCGCATTGACGGTGACGGCAAGATGATCGATCTCGTCTCCGGTGCCGGGCTCGGGAACTCTCTCGTGGAGGTTCCCGCCGGAGATGCGGGAGGCCCGGTCGGCGATCTCCACCACCGGCCGAAGGGCGCGTCCGGCCAGCATCCAGGTGGTAAGCGCGGCTCCGAGGAGGGCCAGCGGTGTGACGAGCCAGAGCACCGACTTGAACCGGTCGACACTGCGCTGCACGTCGGAGGTGTCGGCCCAAGTGAGAATGGTGATGCCGGAACGGTCGCGAAGTCCGGTGGCCAGGGTGATCGACTTGGCTTTCGACAGGTCGGGACCAACCGGCTCGGGGAGCGATGACTGGGCGAAGGCCGGATCGAACCTCTCGGAGAGAATCAGCGCTTCGGCATCGACCGTGAGGAAGGAGAGGTCGTAGATGGAGAACAAGGAGATGACCGGGCCGGCGTTCTCGATGGAGACGTCGAGAACCTCGGCGTGGGCGGGGGACACCCGCAGCAATCGCCCGAAGGAACCCATGACCGTGATCCCCTCGGATGAATCGACCCCGGCGCGCGAGGCAAGCGGCTGGTAGAGCCCGGCCTCGTCGAGGTCGCTGACGGCAGCTCTCGCGTCCTCGGCTTCGAACCGGGGCCCGTACGCGACATCGGAGGGTCCGCTCGTTCCGACCGGCCCGGAATCAACGGTGGTGAACGCGGAACTGTCGATGTCGTCGAACTGTTGGTCGGCGTTGCTGTCGAGGAGGTCGGCCACGATCGAACTGCGGACTCTCGCGGTGCCGAACATCACCGCCGACACGGCCAACACCGCGGCCACGATGGTGACCAGAAGCGTGAGCTTGGCCCGCATTGAGAGGTGCAACCGGTTCATGTGGGAACCGCATCGAGTCGGTACCCGACTCCGCGCACCGTGTTGAGAGTTGTCACCCCGAACGGTTTGTCGATCTTGCGGCGAAGGTAGCCGGCGTACACCTCAACCACGTTGGGTTCTCCCTCGAACTCGAAACCCCAAACCTCGTTGAGCAGGTCGGTCTTGCTCACGGCCTCTGGTGATCTCCTCATGAGCGTGGCCAGCACCGATCGCTCCCGCGGAGTGAGATCGATCTCGATGTCGCCGCGTGCGCAGCGCATGGTGGACGGGTCGAGGATGAGATCGCCGACCTGGAGCGCGGCCCCGGACCCCGACGAGCTGCGTCGAATCAGGGCCCGCAGGCGGGCGATCAGGACGACGTGGGCGAATGGTTTGCGCAGGTAGTCGTCGGCCCCGAGCTCAAGGGCCTCGGCTTCGTCGTAGTCGCCTTCCTTGGCGGTGAGCATCAGAATCGGTGTGCCGATCCCCTCGGCTCGCAACCGTCGACAGACCTCGTAGCCGTTGAGCCCGGGGAGCATGATGTCGAGAACGATGGCGGCGTAGGGGATCTCGATGGCTCGCCAGAGCCCGTCGGTTCC